>CAIWCQ010000393.1 GCA_903911165.1 uncultured Actinomycetes bacterium
ATCAAGAGCACGTTCAACAACACCATCGTGTCCATCCCCGACCCCCAGGGCAATGTCATCGCCTGGGCGTCGTCCGGCCATGTCGGCTTCAAGGGGTCACGCAAGTCGACCCCCTTCGCTGCCCAACTGGCCGCGGAGAATGCCGCCCGCAAGGCCCAGGAGCACGGAGTCAAGAAGGTCGACGTGTTCGTCAAAGGTCCGGGCTCGGGCCGGGAGACCGCTATCCGTTCGCTGCAGGCCGCCGGCCTTGAGGTCGGCGCGATTTCAGATGTCACTCCGCAGCCACACAACGGCTGCCGTCCGCCCAAGCGGCGCCGGGTCTAGGAAGGATCACAGTAATGGCTCGTTATACCGGTCCAATGACCCGCAAGTCGCGCCGGCTCGGCGTCGATCTCGTCGGTGGCGATCAGGCATTTGAGAAGCGTCCCTATCCGCCCGGCCAGCATGGCCGCGCGCGGATCAAGGAGAGCGAATACCGCCAGCAGCTGCAGGAGAAGCAGAAGGCCCGCTTCACCTACGGCGTGATGGAGAAGCAGTTCCGCCGCTACTACGAAGAGGCGAACCGTTCGACCGGCAAGACCGGGGAGAACCTGCTGCAGATCTTGGAGAGTCGGTTGGACAACGTTGTTTTCCGCGCCGGTCTGGCGCGGACCCGGCGGATGGCTCGGCAGCTGGTTAGCCACGGCCACTTCACGGTCAACGGCGTCAAGGTGAATGTCCCGAGCTACCGGGTGTCGCAGTACGACATCGTCGACGTTCGTGACAAGTCGATCAATACGCTTCCGTTCCAGATCTCCCGCGAGGTCGCGGGCGACCGTCCGATGCCGTCCTGGCTGCAGGTGATCGGCGAGCGCCAGCGCATCCTGATCCACCAGCTGCCTACTCGCGAGCAGATCCAGGTGCCGCTCGCTGAGCAGCTCATCGTCGAGTTCTATTCGAAGTAAATCTGCGGGACGACCGTTCCGCAGGTACCTAACGGCATCAAATAGCGGGTGCCGAGAAGGAGATATGAGAAGAACATGCTGATTTCTCAGCGACCCACACTGAGCGAAGACGTCATTGTCGAGAACCGCTCGCAGTTCATCATCGAGCCGTTGGAACCCGGATTCGGTTACACCCTTGGCAATTCGCTGCGTCGCACGCTGCTGTCCTCGATCCCTGGCGCGGCCGTGACGAGTATCCGCATCGACGGTGTGTTGCACGAGTTCACCACCGTGCCGGGGGTCAAGGAAGACGTCACTGACATCATCCTCAACCTCAAGGGTCTGGTCGTGTCCTCCGATGAGGACGAGCCGGTCACCATGTACCTGCGCAAGCAGGGCCCGGGCGCCGTCACCGCCGGCGATATCGTGCCGCCCTCCGGCGTCACCGTGCACAACCCCGACATGCACATCGCGACCCTGAACGACAAGGGCAAACTTGAGATCGAGCTCGTGGTCGAGCGCGGCCGCGGATACGTTCCGGCGGTGCAGAACAAGGCCTCCGGTGCAGAGATCGGGCGTATCCCGGTTGATTCCATCTACTCGCCGGTGCTGAAGGTGACCTACAAGGTCGAGGCCACCCGCGTCGAGCAGCGCACCGACTTCGACAAGCTGATTCTCGACGTTGAGACAAAGAACTCCATCAGTCCGCGTGACGCTCTGGCCTCTGCGGGTAAGACCCTGGTCGAATTGTTCGGGCTGGCAAGGGAACTGAACCTGGAGGCCGAAGGTATCGAGATCGGCCCGTCGCCGGCCGAGGCAGATCACATCGCGGCGTTCGGCCTCCCGATCGACGACCTGGACCTGACCGTCCGCTCCTACAACTGCCTCAAGCGTGAGGGCGTGCACACCGTCGGCGAACTGGTGGCGCGTACGGAGTCCGATCTTCTGGACATCCGGAACTTCGGTCAGAAATCCATCGATGAGGTGAAGATCAAGCTGCACCAGTTGGGCCTGTCGCTCAAGGATTCGCCCGCCAGCTTCGATCCGTCTCAAATTGCCGGTTACGACGTGGCCACCGGCACCTGGAGTGCCGACGCCTCCTACGACCTCGACGCCGGCCAGGACTACGCCGAAACCGAACAGCTCTGACCCCCCGCCCTGCCCGGCCCACCTAGGAGATAGTCGCAATGCCCAAGCCCACCAAGGGGCCTCGCCTCGGCGGGTCGTCCTCGCACCAGAAGGCGCTACTGGCCAACCTGGCCGCGTCGCTTTTCGAGCACGGCCGGATCAAGACCACCGAGCCCAAGGCCCGGGCGCTGCGGCCCTACGCCGAGAAGCTCATCACCCATGCCAAGAAGGGCACGCTGCACAACCGGCGCGAGGTGATGAAGAAGATCCGCGACAAGGACGTCGTGCACGCCCTATTCGCCGAAATCGGGCCGTTCTTCGCCGATCGCAACGGTGGCTACACCCGCATCATCAAGGTGGAGGCGCGCAAGGGCGACAACGCCCCGATGGCCGTGATCGAACTGGTACGGGAGAAGACCGTCACCTCCGAGGCCGATCGAGCGCGCCGCGCGGCCACCAAGGCCGCTAAGAAGGCTGCGGCCCCGGTAGCTGCCGTCGAGACCCCACTCGAGGAGATCGAAGCCGAAGATGCGGCGATCGCCGATGCTCAGACGGCTGAGGAATCGGCCGAGGCTGACGAGTCCTGACGACGGGCCGGTGCGACTCCGGCTCGATATCGCCTACGACGGCACGGACTTCCACGGCTGGGCGGCTCAACGCGGGGTTCGTACCGTAGCGGGGGTCCTTGACGAGGCCTTGTCGACCGTATTCCGGTCGCCCGTGCGACTGTTCGCCGCCGGACGCACCGATGCCGGTGTGCACGCGACCGGTCAGGTAGCGCATGCCGATATTGACTCCGGTGTGCTGGGCAACGCCTACGCGCGGGGCGTCGACCGGGCCGAAGGCGAGTTCGCGGCGCTGGTGCGCAGGCTCGCCCGATTCCTTCCCAACGATGTCCGGGTGCGCGAGATCAGCCGGGCACCGTCGGGATTCGATGCGCGTTTCTCGGCACTGCGCCGGCACTACGTTTACCGGCTGGCGCTGGCGCCCCACGGCGCGGAACCACAGGACTCCCGCTTCGTCACGCCCTGGCCCCGCGCGCTGGACCTCGACGCGATGGCGACCGCGTCGCGAGACTTGTTGGGGCTGCACGACTTCGCGGCATTTTGCCGGCGGCGACCTGGTGCCACCACGATCCGGGAACTACAGCGGCTGGACTGGGTCCGTGACGCAGACCTGGTGACCGCGTACGTGACCGCGGATGCATTCTGTTGGTCGATGGTGCGGTCATTGGTCGGTGCGCTTCTTGCGGTCGGCGAGGGCCGGCGTGAACCTCACTGGTGCGCAGGGCAATTGGCCGCCAGGGAACGCTCCAGTGATTTCGCGGTTGCCCCCGCCCGAGGGCTAACCCTGATCGCGGTCGACTATCCCCCCGCCGAGGCGTTGGCGGCGCGAGCCGCTGTGACGCGGGACGTGCGTTCCGGCGACTAGAGGCGTGCCGCGGCGAAGGCGGCGGCTTGGTCAACCAGGCCGGAGTCAATGTATGCGGGTTGCTGGTGAGCCGACCAGTTGCCGACGAAGTCGCCGATGGGGTCGTCGGGATTGAGGCTTCCACTGCAGATCGGGTCGGTCTCGGTGCACAGGTCGATCGTCTTGCCGCCATAAACCGGACTGATTTCGGATACCGGACCGAAGAAGGGAATGGTTCCGTTGCCGAACAACGCCACCGCGGTGATGCGGTCGCTCATCTGAGGCGGCAGGGGATTGGTGTAACCAAACATCGCCTTGGGAGCGCCGAGCACGATGTCGGCGACCGCGGCGCCCAGTGAGTAGCCACCCAGCACCAGTGCGGTGTTCGGGCAGTTGGCCGCCATGAACTGGATGCGATTGCTCATGTCGTTGGCACCCTCGATGACCTCAATATCCGCCGGGTAGTTCACGGGGTAGGAGCCGACGCTCTTGGCGGTCTTCGAACGCAAGGCATCGATGAACGCGTTGCCGATCTGCCCGGCGCCCGGTGGCTCGCTTCGGCCTCGGGCGAAGATCACCTCGACCTGCGGGCACGGTGCGGCCGTCGCCGGCGGGGCTAGCCACAGGGCTGCGGCGCCGGCGATCACCGACACCACACTGCTCACCCGTCTCACGTGCATCACTTCATCGTAGCCGGAACTCCGGTGCCGCCGCCAAGGGCGGATTCGTGCAGAGGACAGATTCGTGCAGATCAGAGCAAGCTGGACACAAAGCCCGCAGCCTGGCCCACCAGGGGGGTTTTCTCGTAACTGGTGTGCGCGAACGGATTGCGGCCCTGGGAGCAGATCGGGTCGCCGTCGTTGCAGAGATCGATCCCCTTGCCCGCGAACGGCGTCATCGCGATCGAAACCGGCTTGCCGAACTTAGCGGAGGGATTCCCGAATACCACCACCGCCGCCACCTTGTCGGCGAGCACCGGCGGCAGCGGTGGCGCCGATCCGATTTCGCCGACCTTGTCGCCCAACGGCGGAATGCCCACCAGCATGTCGACCACTGCCGCACCCTGGGAATAGCCACCGAGAACGTACCGGGTCGACGGGCACTGCTGCGACATCGCCGCGATCCGGTTGGTGGCGTCGGCGGCACCGTCGGCGGCGGCCAGGAAATCGTAGGTGGCCGGGTAGTTGACGCCGTAGATGCCGAGGCTGCGGCCGCCGAGTTGAGGCGCCAACTGGCCGGCGAGGGCCTGCCCCACCCGACCCGCGCCGACCGGTTCGCTGGTGCCGCGGGCGAAGATCAACTCCACGTCCGGGCAGGGGGCACCATGGGCGGTGGGCGCGGAAGCGATGAGCGCCACTGGCGCGGAAACGATGAGCGCCACTGACGCGGGGATCATGAGCGCCACTGGCGCGGCCATGGTGAGTAGCGCGGGGAGGATTCGCATGGGCCCGGTCTCAGAGCAGCCCGGCGACGAATGCGGCTGCTTGGCTGGTGAGTCCGTCCGAGCCATAGTTGCGATGGGCCGGAACGTTGTTGCCGTTCGAGCACACCGGGTCACCGGCGTTGCAAAGATCGATCGCCCGGGTTCCATAGATCGGACTTGATGTCAGCGGCAGGCCAATCTTGGCCGTCGGGTTGCCGAAAACCGCCACCGCGACAACGCGATCGGGAACGTTGGGGGGCAGTGGATTGGTGAAACCGATCGCCGGGAAGGGCACCGAGGTGATGATGTCCATGACCGCCGCGCCCTGTGAGTAGCCGCCCAGCACCAGTCGGGTCCCCGGACAGTTGTTGACGACGTTCTGAATGTGGGCACTGGCGTCGTTGGCGCCGTCGGCGGCGGTCAGGAAGTCGTAGCTCGCGGGGTAGTTCACGCCGTAGACCCCCACGCTGCGGTTGCCGACCCGGGCCGCCAGATCGCCGACGAACGCCTCGCCGACACGGCCGATTCCGGGCAACTCACTGGTGCCGCGGGCGAACACCACTTCGATGTCGTTGCACACCATCGCACTGGCGGGTGGCGCGGAGGGCAGCGCACTGATGATCGTGGCGGCGATGAGGAAGGTTGCCGCACCCGCGCGGGTGTAGCGGGACACCGATGACGTCACGGATTGATCGTACAGATGCGGCGGTGCGGAACCCGCCTGTGGATTCCCGGCGTGCCCCGGAGTCCGTGGGCCTTATTTTGAGGCGGTGGTGAGGACCATCGGGGCACTGAGATCGACCGCTGTCACTGTCGTCGAAGTCGGCCCCGCAAGTGTGCGGGTGTTGGGTGGCCCGTCGGCCGGCGAGCCGGACGAGGCGATGGTATCGGCGGTCCTCGACGGGATCGACGACGCCGTGGCGCTGTTCGACGAGCGACCGGTCGTGGTCGCCGAACTCATGCGCGCTGTGATGTCGTCGATCCTGGTGGCGTCCCCGGGCCCGGTGGTGATCGTGCACCCGTCCTGGTGGTCGCGAGCGCGGATCGACCTCGTCGTGCAGTCGTCGGGCGCGGCCCGGAAGGTGGTGGCCCTCAGCCGGTCCGAGGTCGTCCGCGCAGCCGGCCACGGCGGGACGCTCATCGAGATCGCCGGGGAGTTCGTGGCCGTGGCTGGTCCGGGACTGCGGGTGTTCGGTCGCGGGAATATCGAGTCGATTGCGGCGGCCGCGGCGGAGGTCGGTCGGTCCGGCGATGTTCTTCTCGACGCCCCAGCCGCGATCCCAGGGTCGGCACAGACCGCGGAACAGCTTCGGGTCGCCCTGGCGGCCCGCGGCCGATCTGCGCGTGACGTCGACGTCGCCGCCCTCGCCGATGCCGCCCCCTCCCGGCGACGCGTTGGTGGGCCGGTCGCGGCGTTGCTGGCCGCGTCGCTGGTGCTGGCAGCCCTGGTTCTGCCCGATGGGCGCGAGTTGGTTCTGCCCGATGGGCGCGAGTTGGTTCTGCCCGATGGGCGCGAGCGGGTCGCCACGCCGCGCCCCGAGGTCGGCGCACCGGACCCGGCGGCTGTAAGCCTGGTGGAGGGCCGGATCGTGGTCGCGGTGCCGCTGCACTGGCACGTCGAGCGGGTGCGGTCCGGGTCCGGATCCCGGCGGGTGCAGGTGGGCTCACCCGTCGATCCCGACATCGCGCTGC
>CAIWCQ010000394.1 GCA_903911165.1 uncultured Actinomycetes bacterium
ATTGGAGGGAGCTCTTCATACAAAAATGCTTCTCTTGGTTCTTCGAGCTGTCTAAAGTCTTTTCGGATGCTATGGTATTCCATTTGTTCGGCTGGCAATTGAAACCTTGCCAATGCTGCTATCTGTTCAACAGAAAGATCATCCTTGATCCACTGTTCTGCTTGGTCTTCTGGGAGAATGACAGGCATTCTCTTCTTTTTGTTATGGATTTTTTCCATCAGTGAATTGGCCGCAGTCGTCAGGATGGAAAAACTGTCGACCACCTCGCCAGACTCCTGGTCAACCCAGGGATTGTAAATGCCTGCCATGAAAAAATACTCCTGGCCTTTGACTGAAACATAATAAGGATAGGCGGTATCCTTTCCCCCCGTCAAGCCGGACTCGGCCCTCGTCGACTACCTGCGCATTCCGGAAAAGTTCGTCAGCCCAGTCCGCCGCATCGCCCGCCGGCTGCTGTACGCGCTGCTGGTGTTGGCAGCCGCGGTACTTGTTGTGTACCTCGAGCGGGACGGCTACCGCGATGTCGACAGCGAGCCGACGACCCTGAGCCTGCTCGATTGCATCTACTACGCCACCGTGTCGCTGTCGACCACCGGCTACGGCGACATCACCCCGGTCACCGATCACGCCCGGCTGATGAACGTTCTGCTCATCACCCCGTTGCGGGTGTTGTTTCTGATCGTGTTGGTCGGTACCACAGTCGAGACGTTGACCACGGCGTCGCGGCAGGCTTTGAAGATCCAGCGTTGGAGGAACACCGTGCGTAACCACACCGTCGTTGTCGGATACGGCACCAAGGGCCGCACCGCGGTGACGGCCATGATCGGCGACGGGGCCGCCCCGGCCGACATCGTGGTCGTCGACACCAATCAGACTTCCCTGGACCGGGCCAACGCGGCCGGACTGGTCACGGTGCGCGGGGACGCCAACAAGAGCGATGTGCTCCGACTTGCCGGTGCCCAGCACGCCAAGGCGATCATCGTCGCGACCAGTGACGACCCGACCGCGGTGCTGGTGACTCTGACCGCGCGCGAACTGGCACCCCAGGCCACCATCATCGCTGCGGTGCGCGAAGCCGAGAACCAGCATCTGCTCTTGCAGTCCGGGGCGAACTCGGTGGTGGTGTCCTCCGAGACGGCCGGCCGACTGCTGGGTCTGGCCACCTCCAAACCCACCGTGGTGGAGATGATCGACGATCTGCTTACCCCGCATGCCGGGTTCGCCATCGCCGAGCGTGAGGTGGAACCCAACGAGGTCGGTGGTTCGCCGAAGCATCTGGGCGACATCGTGCTCGGGGTGGTCCGCAACGGCAAGCTGGTGCGGGTGGGCGAACCCGAGGTCGATGCGCTGGAGAAGAACGACCGGCTGCTCTACGTCCGCGACGCCACCGAAAAAGACTGAGCGCTTTGAGTTTTCAGCTGCGCAAGGTTCCCTCGCTGTCGCGGGTCGGCGCTGATCGCGCCGATCATCTGCGCACCGATGTCGACGCCGCCGTCGCCGGCTGGCCAGAGGCACTGCTGCTGCGCGTCGATAACCGCAATCAGGTGCTGTTCGCCGGTGACCGTGTGGTGCTCGGCTCCGCTGCGGCGTTCGCCGACAAGCCGCCGGGTGACGCGGTGTTCCTCGGTCGGATCGCCGACGGCCGTCACGTGTGGGCGGTGCGGGCCGTACTGGAGGCGCCCGACGGCGACGCCGGTCGAGTGATCGACCCACGGCGGACTTCGCATGGCTTCGACGATGTCAGCGCGCAACTGGTGGCGTGCGCCCTGGCACTGCTGAATTGGCATGACAGCGCGCGGTTTTCGCCTCACGACGGTTCTCCGACTACGTCGATCCGGGGCGGCTGGGCGCGTCGTAACCTGCTCACCGGCCACGAGGATTTTCCGCGGATCGACCCCGCTGTGATCTGCCTGGTGCACGACGGTGATGACCGTGCGGTGCTGGCTCGGCAGACCATGTGGCCGCCGCGGTTGTTCTCGCTGCTGGCCGGTTTCGTCGAGGCCGGCGAATCGTTTGAGTCGTGTGTGGTGCGCGAGATCGCCGAGGAGATCGGCCTGGAGGTGAGCGACGTTCGTTATCTCGGCAGCCAGCCGTGGCCGTTCCCGCGCTCGCTGATGATCGGCTTTCACGCCCTCGGCGATCCCGATCAGGAATTCGCCTTCAACGACGGCGAGATCGCCGAGGCGGCCTGGTTCACCCGCGCCGAAGTTCGGGCTGCACTTGAGATCGGCGACTGGAGCAGCGACTCGACGTCCCGGCTGTTGCTGCCGGGGTCGATCTCCATCGCTCGGGAGATCATCGAGTCCTGGGCGTATCAGGACTAAGGCGCACTCACGTCGGGATCACTGCGCCGCGACCGGGACCGCGCGGTAGACCGCGGTCTCGTTGGAGTTGATGGTTTGGGTCATCGTGTAGGTCGTGCCCGAGGCGATCTTGATCGTCCACTTTTGCGCGGCCTTGGTGGCATTGGCGTTGAATTTGGAGTCGGGAACATTCGCCATCGAGTTGTAGCGGTACAGGGTGTAGGTGGTACCTGGCTTGAGGTTCGAGACGGTGATGGTGAGGGTCACCGGTTTGGCCGCTGGCCGGGTGCTGGAACCGTTGATCATCGCCGGGGTCTCGGCATTCGTGCTCGTTGTCAACCGGACCGGCACCGTCTCGCGGTTCACGTCGATGATGCCGGTGATCGCGATTCCGTAATCGGCACCACTCTTCAGTGAGTACACCGGCGCGGTCGTCGCGTTGGCACGCTGGCGAGTGGTTGCGAAGGTGCCGAACGAGTAACTGAACGCGTTCTGCGGTTGGCCGTTGGGCGTTTTGGTCCACAGCCCGTTGTCATTGAACGTCAGAACGTCATCGGCGTAGTAGGTCGCCGGCCCGGTCAACGGACGAGTCGATGTGATTCCCGTCGCGGTCACGATGTGGTCGTACTCGGCGTCTCCGGCATTGAGGTTCCTCGAGCCGTAGAACCGGGATTGGTTCTGGAACACCCCGATCACCACTGGATAGCCGGCCGTCACATTCGACTTGACCCAGGTGAGAAACGCCGTCGAATTGGGTTGTTGCGCCGTATTAAAGGCCGTCGCGGAAAGGCGCATCGCCTTGGCTGTGGCAACGTCATTGACTCCCAGCAGGAGTTGAGAACTTTCCAGGCTCTGCCGGGCATTCTTGCTCGCGATCGCGCGGGCGTCGTATTGCGATACGTATTGGCCGTAGTTCAGGCCGGCGCTGATGAATGAAACCTCGCCGCAGTAGCCGTAGTTGGCGTTCCACTGGATTCGCGCGGGGAGTCTGGATCCGGCGGTGTAGGTGCGCGGCGCCGGTGCCGCCGGGGGCGCCACCACCGGCGCGAGCGCAGCGTTGCCGAGTGAAACACCGGTGGCCACCGTGGCGGCAGACGGCGCGGTCTGCTGGGTGACGCGGGCCGGCGCCCCGCCGGTACGTCCCGCGGGCGTCGCCACTCCACGGACTCGTGCGGCGGTCGTGGTCTGACGGGAGACGGCTGAGCGGGCCGAATCGCCACCGGCGCTATCGGCGGTATCGGCATGGGCAACGCCCGCGCCGCCGGCCAGGGCCGCACCGATTCCGACGGTCAGTGCGCCGACACCCAGCCATCCGAATCTGAGGCGAGCACGCTTGGCTGTTGCCATCTGACCTCCGACCCGCACCGCGTTTTCAAGCCGGCACCGTGATTCGAATACTAAACCCCGAGTTTGGCCTTGATGTCCGCGATCGACGGGTTGGTCATCGCGGTGCCGTCGGCGAACTCCACGGTGGGCACCGTCTGGTTTCCGCCGTTGACGTTCATGACGTACTCCGCGGCGGCCGGGTCATGCTCGATGTCGACCTCGGTGAAGGAGATACCGGCGGATTTCATGGCGATCTTGAGCCGCTTGCAGTAGCCGCACCACACCGTGCTGTACATCGTGAGCTGGGAATCAGTCATAAGGAGACCAACTTAACCTAGACGCGCGGGCGCACAAGCCCGTGGCGTCGGTGCCAGCTGCCAAGATGGACGCCATGCCGGTAGCCGCCGACCACCTGGTCGGTCTCGACGACGAACAGCGCGAGGCCGTGCTGGCCCCGCGGGGTCCGCTGTGTGTGCTGGCCGGCGCGGGCACCGGCAAGACCCGCACCATCACCCACCGCATCGCCCACCTGGTCGCCGACGGGCACGTCGCCGCCGGGCAGGTGCTGGCCGTGACGTTCACCTCGCGGGCGGCCGGGGAGATGCGCAGCCGGCTGCGCGCCATGGACGCCGGCACAGCCGACGCCGTGGGCTTCTTCGTGGACGGGCGTGAGGTGGCCAACAAGGGGCGCGTGCCCGCCGGCGCCTCGCTCAAGATCACGAACGTCCCCGACGGCGCGCAGATCCTCCTGCACGACTATCACGACGCGACCAAGACCGTC
>CAIWCQ010000395.1 GCA_903911165.1 uncultured Actinomycetes bacterium
GACGTTTCTGGATTCGCAACTCGTGGGCGTTGATGCCGTCCCAGAAGAACGCGGTGTCGCGTGATGCGGCGGGGCGGATCATCTGCTCGGGATCGAGGTCGGCCGGTACCGCTGAGACAGAGGGTGCAGAGTCCCGGGGCCGGAATTTCATGATCCGCCAGACCATTTCCGCGACGTCTTCGCCGCCGGATTGCCAGGTGATCTTCTGGGTGATGAAGAAGCCCTCACCCAATGCCGTCTGCTTCGGTCCGACGACATCGGTCAATTCCGCGGAAACGCTGACCTCTTCGCCCGCACGCAGGTAGCGGTGATAGGTCTGCTCACAATTGGTGGCGACGACGCCGATGTAGCCCGCCTCGTCGAAGAGGCCAAGAATTTTGCCCAACGGGTCGTCGTCGGCGCGCACTCCGCCGAGTCCGGCCATGGTCCAAACCTGGATCATCGCCGGCGGTGCGACAACGCCGGGATGCCCGGCCGCTTTCGCTGCTGCGTCATCGACGTAGATCGCGTTCCTGTCGCCGATCGCGTCTAGCCAGTGATCGACCATAGGTTGGTTTACTGGATGTCGACCGGCGCGGGCCTTACTCTTGCCCGCGGCCCTGATACGTTCGGCGGCTTGCTGAATCTGCTCCACACTCACCGCGGAACCCGGCTCACCGCGGAACCCTCGGCACCTTCAAGCCGGCAGCCGCGACCTGCTCGCGCATCACTTCGTTGACCCCACCACCGAAGGTGATCACCAGATTGCGTTTGGTGTGGGAATCCAGCCACTGCAGGACTTCGGCGGTCTCCTCTTCGGCGGGATTGCCGTACTTGGCCACGATCTCCTCGGCAAGCCGACCGATCCGCTGAATCCGCTCGGTGGAGAACACCTTGGTGGCGGCGGCGTCGGCGATCTCGACGGTGTCACCCGACGAGGCGACCTGCCAGTTAAGCAACTCGTTGACCCGCCAGATCGAATGGATCTCGCCGAGCGAGCGCTTGACGTCATCCTGGTCGATCGGCGTCACCCCGTTTCCGCGCGGCTTGGACGCCCACGCCTGAATCCGGTCATAGATACCGGCGATCTTGCCGGCCGGGCCGAGCATTACGCGCTCATGGTTGAGTTGGGTGGTGATCAGCCGCCAGCCCGCGTTCTCCTCACCGACGAGCATGTCGGCCGGAACACGAACGTCGTTGTAATACGTCGCATTGGTGTGGTGGGCGCCGTCAGAAAGAATGATGGGAGTCCACGAGTAGCCCGGATCCTTCGTGTCGACGATGAGGATGGAAATCCCCTTGTGCTTAGCGGCTTCCGGATCGGTACGACAGGCCAGCCAGACGTAGTCGGCGTCGTGGCCACCGGTGGTCCAGATCTTTTGGCCGTTGACGATGTACTCATCACCGTGGCGGACCGCCGAGGTGCGCAATGACGCCAGGTCGGTGCCGGCCTCCGGTTCGGAATAGCCGATCGCGAAGTGCACCTCACCTGCCAGGATCGCCGGGAGGAACTTCTTCTTCTGCAACTCGGTGCCGTAAGTCTGCAGGGTGGGACCAACGGTCTGCAATGTCACTGCGGGCAGGGGCACCTCGGCGCGCGCGGCCTCATTGACGAAGATCTGCTGCTCGATCGGGCCGAGCCCAAGACCACCAAACTCCTTGGGCCAGCCCACTCCAAGCTTTCCGTCAGAGCCCATCCGCTTGATGACCGCACGGAAGGCCTTACCGTGGCGGTCTACCTCCATCTCGGCGGCTTCTTCGGCGGAGATGAGGTTCTGGAAGTACTGCCGGAATTCGGCTTGCAGTTGCCGTTGCTCGGGTGTCAGTTCGATGTACATTGCGCTCCAACCAGTTCCAGACGGTGAGCTGGCCCGCCCAACAGGCGAGTCAGATCCTTGATCGATGAGTAGTACCGATGCATGGGATAGGTGACATCCATTCCCATCCCGCCGTGCAAATGATGACAGGTCTGCATCGTCGGCGGTGCCTCCGAGGTCAGCCAGTACCCCAGCACGTCGAGATCACCGTCGGCATCGCGTCCTTCAGCCAACCGCCAGATCACCGACGTCGAGATCAGATCCAGGGTTCGCGAGGCGATGTAGATCTCAGCCAGCTGCGCGGAGACAGCCTGGAACGTGGCCAGCGGCCTGCCGAACTGGTGGCGGTTCGCGACGTAGTCGGCGGTCAACCGCACCGCGCCAGCGACCAATCCGGCCGCGTACGCCCCGACCGTGCCGAGCACCAACTGGTTGACCCGGTGCGCCGTCGAGCCCTCGAGCACCGCATCGGAATCGACGGCCACGTCGGAGAACGTGACGGCGTATTCAGCCGCCCCGGTTGATGACGGCGTCGGGATCAGGCGTACACCATCGGCTTTGGGCGAGACCATCACGGCGCCGTTGTCAGTGGTGACCAACATCCAGCTCGCCTGCTCGGCGTAGGGAACCGCGACCTTCGTACCGTTGAGCCGACCGCCGACCAGCGTTGTCGCAGGGCGGTCGGGGAGCGCCGCACCCGGCTCGTTGAGCGCTGCGGTCAAGATCGCGCCGTTGGCAACGCCATCACAGAACCGGCCCTGCTGCGTATCGCTGGCCAAGTCCAGCAGCGGCGCAACGCCCAGACCGAGGGTGGCCAGCGCCGGTGAAATCGTCGCGTGCCTACCGATCTCGGTCAGTGCGGTCGCGATCTCCGGCAGACCCACGCCGTCGCCACCTAGGCGTTCCGGCACGCCGAGCGCGGTGACACCACCGGAAACCAAAGCTTCCCAGGTGTTTTCGCGATCAAGCACGGTGCGGACCACATCGGCGACAGCCTGTTGCTCCGGTTCGGGAGTGAAGTCCACCCGATGCCTCCTTAGTTAGCGGCCGAGACCGATGGCGAGCCGGTGTAATCGACCTGCCAGTGCTTGATGCCGTTGAGCCAGCCTGAACGCAGCCGTTCCGGCGTGCCGATCGGGGTGAGGTCCGGCATCTGGTCGGCCACCGCATTGAAGATCATGTTGATGGTCATCCGGGCCAGGTTCGCTCCGATACAGAAGTGCACTCCGGTTCCGCCGAATCCGACGTGCGGGTTGGGGTCACGGAGAATGTTGAACGAGTGTGGATCGTCGAACACCTCATCGTCGAAGTTCGCCGAGCGGTAGAACATCACCACCCGTTGGCCCGCCTTGATTTCGACCCCGGACAGTTCGGTGTCAACCAACGCGGTGCGCTGAAAGGCCGTGACCGGCGTGGCCCAGCGGACGATCTCGTCGGCCGCGGTCACGGGTCGCTCCCTCTTGTAGAGCTCCCACTGATCCGGATTTTCGGTGAACGCGATCATCCCGTGGGTGATTGAGTTTCGGGTGGTCTCACTGCCGGCTACGGCGAGCATCAGGACGAAGAAGGCGAATTCGTCGTCAGTCAGTTTCTCGCCGTCGACATCGGCGTTGATCAGCGCGGTGACGATGTCGTCGCCCGGTTCCCTGCCCTTCAACTCGGCCATCTGCATGGCGTAGCCGAGCATCTCCATCGAGGACGTCCTGCCGTCGACGTGGGCGAATTCCGGGTCCTCATTGCCGGTCATTTCGTTGGTCCAGCGGAACAACTGGTCGCGATCCTCCTGCGGCACACCGAGAAGCCCGGCGATGGCCTGCAGAGGCAACTCGCATGCCACCTGCTCGACGAAGTCTCCCCGGCCAGACGAGGCCGCACTCTTGATGATGTTCTCCGCCCGCTGCTGCAGTTCGTCGCGCAAACGACCGATGGCACGCGGCGTGAAGCCCCGCGAGATGATCCGACGTAGCCGGTCGTGGTGGGCACCGTCCATATTGATCAGGATCACCGACTGCATGTCGATGTCCTCGCGGGCGATGTCGTCGGCGAACTGAGGCAGGGCGGTGTTGGGGCCGCTGGCGTAGATGTCATTTCGGCGCGACACCTCTTTGACGTCCCGGTGCCTGGTGACCGCCCAGTAACCGCCGTCGTTGAATCCGCCCTTTCCGATCTGTTGCTCACACCACCAGACTGGAGCGGTTCGGCGCAGTTCGGCGAGTTCGTCGATGGGCAACCCCTTCACGCAGAGATCCGGGTCCAGAAAATCAAGACCCGGTGGAATGTTGGGGGTTGGCATGGCTCAGCGACTCCTCTATATGACGTGATCTAGTTCCAGTAAAACACGGCTCCACCGCAGACGAAAGGCACAGCGGCATCCTCGCTTGTCAGAGTAATGGAACGTGTTCTAGCCTCGTGCCATGGGGAATCCTGTGATCGTCGACGCCACCCGCAGCCCGATCGGAAAGCGCGGAGGTTGGCTGTCCGGGCTGCACGCCACTGAATTGCTGGGCGCCGTACAAAAGGCGCTCGTCGATAAAGCGGGAATCGACGCCGCTTCCGTTGAACAGGTCATCGGTGGCTGCGTGACGCAGTACGGGGAGCAGTCCAACAACGTCACCCGGGTCGCCTGGCTGACCGCGGGCCTGCCCGAGGCGGTCGGCGCTACCACCGTGGATTGCCAGTGCGGCAGCGCCCAGCAGGCCAATCATTTGATCGCCGGACTGATCGCCGCCGGTGCTATTGACGTCGGAATCGCCTGCGGTATCGAGGCGATGAGCCGGGTCGGCCTGGGCGCCAACGCCGGACCGGACCGCGCAAAGATCCGGGCCGAGTCTTGGGACCTCGACATGCCCGATCAGTTCACCGCAGCTGAGCGGATTGCCAAGCGCCGCGGCATTACTCGCGCTGACCTCGATCATCTCGGGTTGCTCTCCCAACAGCGGGCCAAGCGGGCTTGGGACGAGAACCGTTTCGACCGCGAGATCTCTGCTCTCGAGGCCCCGGTAATCGATGAGAACAAGCAGCCGACCGCCGAGCGTCATATGGTCGGCCGCGATCAGGGTCTGCGCGACACCACGGCGGAGGGCCTGGCCGCACTCAAGCCCGTGATGGAGGGCGGTCTGCACACCGCGGGAACCTCATCCCAGATCTCCGATGGCGCGGCCGCGGTGCTGTGGATGGACGAGGACAAGGCCAAAGCCCTTGGGCTCAAACCGCGGGCGCGCATCGTCAGCCAGGCTCTCGTCGGCTCCGAGGTCTACTACCACCTCGACGGTCCGGTGCAGTCCACAGCGAAGGTGCTCCAGAAGGCCGGAATGACCATGGCCGATATCGACCTCGTCGAGATCAACGAGGCCTTCGCCTCGGTGGTGCTCAGCTGGGCCCAGGTGCACAAGGCCGATATGGACAAGGTCAACGTCAACGGCGGCGCGATCGCACTGGGCCACCCGGTAGGCAGCACCGGCAGCCGACTGATCACCACCGCACTGCACGAGCTAGAGCGCACCGACAAATCCACTGCGCTGATCACCATGTGCGCCGGCGGTGCACTATCCACCGGCACCATCATCGAGCGGATCTAGGCGTGCCGTCGAGTCCGCCCAAGGGCCTGAACTCGCCGCGCGCCAAAACGATCATCAAGTGGATGTCGCGGACCAATACCTGGCTGTACAAAAAGACCGACGGGCGCATCGGCGGCAAGTTCCTCAAGGGCGCACCGGTGGCGTTGCTGACGACAATCGGCCGAAAGTCCGGCGAACCACGGATCAGCCCGCTGCTATACCTGCGCGAAGGCAACCGGGTGATCCTGGTGGCATCCCAGGGCGGTGCTGCAACCAACCCGATGTGGTACCTGAACCTGAAGGCCAACCCGAAGGTGTCAGTCCAGATCAAGGACGAAACGCTGCATCTGACGGCGCGGGACGCCACCGAAGCGGAGCGAACGGCCTACTGGCCCAAGCTAACCGCGATGTATTCCAGCTTCGATGACTACCAGTCCTGGACCGACCGGGTGATCCCGATCGTCATCTGCGACGCGTAACCCAACAGTCGC
>CAIWCQ010000396.1 GCA_903911165.1 uncultured Actinomycetes bacterium
GGGGGAGCGATGATCTCCGGCGTCGCGACGATTGCCGCATCGGACTCGGCGGGCATCGGGGCGGCGGGCGCCGGCGCGCCTTCCGGGGCCGCCTGGGGTGGCTCGGCCGCGGGAGGCGCCGGGGGCGCGTCGTAGATCGGTGCATCCGGGTACAGGATGGCGTCCCCGGTCCGAGTCAGCTGGAACGGTATGGCGAGGCTTTCGGCGCCCTTGCCGCAGGCTCCGACGGTGTTGATACTCGCGTAACCGGACAGGTTGTCGTTGTTCCACGAGTAGTTGTTGACGCCCGGGACCGAAGAGCCGTCGTCACACAGGATGGCGTCCGGCTGGTTGACGAACATGATCCAGGAACCCACCGTGACGAAGGCGGTGCCGGTCCAGGGAGCGCGTTTGGAGTTGCCGGTCTCGGCGACCTGAACGCAGTTGTCGGCACCGTCGGCACATGCCGTCAGAGTCCAGGTCGCGCTCTCGCCGTCTTCGCCCTCGAAGGTGTAGCTGCCCAGTGCGCCGGGGGCGGCGGCGGCCGGGCCGGCAACCGCGAGTCCGGCACCGCCCAGGACGAGGACCGAAGTCGCGGCAAGCCGGGTCAGATTCATAGCGCTCCCTGGTGCGTCGGGCGTGACGCGTCGGTGTTGAGCATCCCATCACCTGCCGGTGAGGATCCGCTCGGGGCTCGGGGCTACACGTCGTAGTACAGCGCGAACTCGTAGGGATGCGGACGGATCTGGATGGGCATGATCTCGTGCTCGCGTTTGTAGGCGATGTAGGTCTCGATCAAGTCCGGGGTGAACACCCCGCCCTCGGTGAGGTAGTCGTGGTCGGCCTCAAGGCGGTCGATCACCGCAGCGAGTGACGTCGGTGCCTGCGGGATGTTCGCGGCCTCGTCCGGCGGAAGCTCGTAGAGATCCTTGTCGACCGGAGCCAGCGGCTCGATCTTGCGCTTGATTCCGTCGATGCCGGCCATCAGCATCGCCGAGAACGCCAGGTACGGGTTGCCCGAGCTATCCGGGCAGCGGAACTCCAGGCGCTTGGCCTTGGGGTTGTTACCGGTGATCGGGATGCGCACGCACGCCAAGCGGTTGCGCTGGCTGTAGACCAGATTGATCGGCGCCTCATAGCCGGGCACCAGTCGTTTGTAGGAGTTCACCGTCGGGTTGGTGAACGCCAGCAGCGACGGGGCGTGGTGCAGGATGCCGCCGATGTAATGCCGTGCGGTGTCCGACAGGCCCGCGTAGCCGGACTCGTCGTGGAACAGCGGCTTGCCGTCTTTCCACAGCGACTGGTGGGCGTGCATGCCGGAGCCGTTATCGCCGAAGAGTGGCTTGGGCATGAAGGTGACGGTCTTGCCGGCCTGCCAGGCGGTGTTCTTGATGATGTACTTGAACAGCAGCACGTCATCTGCCGCGCGCAGCAACGTGTCGAATTTGTAGTTGATCTCGGCCTGCCCGGCCGTTCCCACCTCGTGGTGACCGCGCTCCAGGGTGAAACCGGCGTTCTGCAGATTGGTGGCCATCTCGTCGCGCAGGTCGACGTAGTGGTCGTAGGGGGCGACGGGGAAGTAGCCGCCCTTGGGCCGAACCTTGTAGCCCAGGTTGGGGCTGCCGTCCGCCTCGAAGGGTTCGCCGGTGTTCCACCAGCCCGACTCCGAATCGACCTCGTAGAAGGTGCCGTTCATCTTCGAGTCGAACGCCACCGAATCGAAGATGTAGAACTCGGCCTCGGCGCCGAAGAAGGCGGTGTCGGCGATGCCGGTGCTGGCCAGGTAGTTCTCCGCCTTGCGGGCGACGTTGCGCGGGTCGCGTGAGTAGGGCTCGCGGGTGAAGGGGTCGTGGACGAAGAAGTTGAGATTGAGGGTCTTAGCGGCCCGGAATGGGTCGAGACGTGCGGTCTCGGGGTCGGGCAGCAGCATCATGTCGGACTCGTGGATCGACTGGAATCCGCGAACCGACGAACCGTCGAAGGCCAGGCCGTCGGTGAATACGCTCTCGTCGAACGCCGAGGCCGGGATCGAGAAGTGCTGGACCACTCCGGGCAGGTCGCAGAACCGAATGTCGACGTACTCGACCTTTTCGTCCTTGATGACCTTGATGATGTCGTCGGCTGACTTTTCTTTCGCCACGTACCCACTCCTTCGGTGTAACCCGTTGCGCGTATGTATCGGGCACTCACACGTATCGGGAACTCAGGTGTTTTCCGGCCCGGTTGTCCGGGGTCCGGGGCTGACGGTAGGGATGCGATGTTGCACGTCCGTCAACCGAATGTTGCGCTGACGTTACGCATCCGATCGGCGTACCGGTCCGGCACCGTCGCGTTGCGGCCGCGTATCGTGAAAAAATGGTGCGTGAGATCGGATCTTGGCTGTCCGGCCCGCAATCGCTGGGCTCCGGTGACGGGTATCCGGGTCAGCGGCTGGGAATGCCGGCCGAGGGGACCGATTCGCTGGCCGGATTGGGCCGCCGGACGGCCGCGGTGATGATCGATTGGCTCATTGCCTATGGTCTAGCCGGGCTGGGACTGGCGACCGGGGTGTTCAGCCAGTCATTCCTGGCCACCGCGGTGCTGCTGATCTGGTTCGCGCTCGGGGTGGCATCGGTGCGCCTGTTCGGTTTCACCCCGGGCCAATACCTTTTGGGTTTGCGGGTGGCCTCGGTCGACAACCGTTTGCACGTCGGCACCGGCCGGGCGGCGGCCCGGGGTCTGCTCATCGCTCTGGTGCTGCCTGCGCTGTTCACCGATAGCGACGGGCGGGGCTTTCACGACCGGCTGACCGGCACTGCGGTAGTGCGGCGCTGAATCCTGACGGTCCGCGCTACCGCCGCCGAACGCTGCGCTGCACGCCGCGCACCTTGGCCTGGGGCGGCAGCGGGCCCTTGGGTACCGCGGCCTGGCCCTTCTTGGTGCCCAGGGCGGTCAGCTTGGACTCCAGAACGTCCATCTGTTTGACCGGGATATTGGCCGGCAGCTTGTTCAGATGGCGCTCGAGTTTGGCCAGCGGAACCTCGCCCTCGCCGTCGCCGATCACGACGTCGTAGATCGGCACCTCGCCGATCAGCCGTGCGGTGCGCTTCTTCTCCTGAGCCAGCAGCGGCTTGACCCGCGACGCGGAGCCCTCGGCGACGAAGATCACGCCGGGTCGGCCGATCACCCGGTGCACCGCATCAAAGTGGCCGTTGACCGCCACTCCCGGAGTCACCCGCCACTTGCCGCGCATGTTGTCCAGCACCCAGGCTGCCGCGCCGGCCTGGCCCTCAGCCTTGCGGTACACCGACTTCTGGGCACGGCGGGCGAAGATGATGAACGCCACCAGCGCGCCGAGCACGATCCCCAGCACAATCATCGGATACATGACGTAGCCGCCGACCGAGAGCGCGGCGGCCACCGCGGCGGCCGTGGTCAGCGCGAATGCGCCGATCATGTAGGGCAGCAGCCGTTTGTCTTCTTTGCGCTGCATCTGGAAGGCCTGCCACAGCTGGCTGCGGCGCTGTTTGGCGGAGGCTTTCCGGGCGACTTTAGCTTCGGCCTTCGCCTCTTTGGTTTGGGCGGGGGTGCGGGATTTCGCCATAGCTCCCAAGGATACGGAAAACCGGATCTAGCCGGGCACGGTCCCCGCGTCCAGCCGGTGGACCCGGGCCGCCTGCTCATAAAGCCGACCCGCCCGGTAGGACGATCGCACCAGGGGGCCGGCCAGCACACCGGCGAATCCGAGACCTTCGGCGAAGGCAGCCAGATCGACGAACTCATCCGGGTGGACCCAACGTTGCACCGGGTGGTGACGCGGCGAGGGCCGCAGATACTGGGTGATGGTGATGATGTCGCAGCCGGCGTCGTGCAGGTCGACCAGTGCGGTGCGCACCTCCTCGATGGTCTCGCCCATCCCGAGGATGAGGTTGCTCTTGGTCACCAGGCCGAACTCGCGGGCGGCGGTGAGCACGTCGAGGCTGCGCTGGTAGCGGAACGCCGGGCGGATTCGCTTGAATATGCGCGGCACCGTTTCTACGTTGTGCGCCAACACTTCTGGCCGTGATTCGAAGACTTCGCGCAGTAGTTCGGGCTCGCCGTTGAAGTCCGGAATCAGTAACTCCACGCCGGTGCCGGGGTTGAGTTTTTTGATCGCCCGCACCGTTTCGGCGTAGAGCCACGCGCCGCCGTCGGGTAGATCGTCGCGGGCCACTCCGGTGATCGTTGAGTACCGCAGGCCCATCGCGGCCACGCTCTCAGCCACCCGGCGCGGTTCGTCGGTGTCGAGTTCGGCCGGCTTGCCGGTGTCGATCTGACAGAAGTCACAGCGCCGGGTGCACTGCTCGCCGCCGATCAGGAAGGTGGCCTCTCGGTCCTCCCAGCATTCGAAGATGTTGGGGCAGCCGGCCTCCTCGCAGACCGTGTGCAGACCCTCGCGCTTGACCAGTCCCTTGAGAGCGGTGTACTCCGGACCCATTCGGGCTCGGGTCTTGATCCACGGCGGTTTGCGCTCAATCGGCGTCTCGGCGTTACGTACTTCCAGGCGCAGCAGCTTGCGGCCCTCCCGATCGACGCTCACGGCTGTGATGCTACGGGAGTGACGCTATGGGAGTGACGCGACGGGAGCGGATGCCGGCAGCCGGCCGTCTAGTGCGTCACACAACGCCTCGGCGACGCAGGTCCGAACCTCATCCACGCTGACCTGCCGGTCCAGTTCGGCGCTCAGCGAGGTCACTCCGGCGTCGGGGATTCCGCACGGCACGATCGCCGAGTATGCGTCCAGGTCGCAGTCGCAGTTCAGCGCGAAGCCGTGCAGGGTAGTGCCACGGGCGACCCGGACGCCGATCGCCGCGATCTTGCGGGCCGGCCGTCCGGCCCCCGGCGGCAGCCACACCCCTGACCGGCCCGCCACCCGTCCGGCACCGAGTCCGAGATCGGCGCACACGCTGATCAGCGATTGCTCGAGGCGCCGAACGTAATTGACCACATCGAGAGGTTCGGCCAGGCCGATCACCGGGTAGCCGACGAGTTGGCCGGGGCCGTGCCAGGTGATCTTGCCGCCGCGGTCGGTGTCGATGACCGCAACACCCGCCGGTGGGCGTTCGTGCGCCTCGGTGCGACTGCCGGCGGTGTAGACCGCCGGGTGTTCGAGGAGCAGCAGCGTGTCGGGTCCGCCGGCGACCCTGGCGTCGGCGAGGTCTCGCTGGAGTTGCCAGGCGTCGAGGTAGCCGATGCTGCCGAGTTGCCGGATCTGCACCGGGGTCGCACTTGATCGGATGGACTGGCGCACACGTCGACGGTACAACTCCCGCGTGCCTACTCCCGCGTGCCTACTCCCGCGTGGCCTACGGGAGACCGCGCGTCATGGCGTAGGCGAGGGCCTCGCCGATGGTGTTGTGGTTGAAGGTGAACCCGGCGCGTTCGAGAGCGGCGGGCACTGCCCGCTGACCACCGAGGAGTCCCTCCTCGGCGAATTCCCCGAGCAAGGTCTTGAGTGCGAAACCTGGCACCAGCCACGGCGTCGGCCGCTTAGTCGCCCGACCGAGTGCGGCGGTGAACTCGGAATTGGTCACCGGCGCCGGGCCGGTGAGGTTGACCGGGCCGGCCAGCGCGGTGTTCTCGATCGCGAACACCAGGGCCCGGATCTCGTCCTCGAGGCTGATCCACGGCATGTACTGCCGACCGCCGGCCAACCGTCCGCCCAGTCCTAGCGCGAACAGCGGGCGCAGCTTGCTCAGCAACCCGCCGGATTTGGAGAGCACCAGTCCGGTGCGCGCGAGTACCACCCGTACCCCGGCCGCACTCGCCGGCGCGGTGGCCGCCTCCCAGTCCACTGAGAGCCGAGCTAGGAAACCTGTTCCCGGCGGCGCGGATTCGTCGACAATGCGGCTTCCGGTATCGCCGTAGTAACCCACCGCGCTGGCGTTGATCAACGTTGGAACGTGCGCCCGGACCACCGCCGCGGTGATCACCTCGGTGGGGTCGATCCGGCTGTCACGCAGTTCCTGCTTCACCGCGCCGGACCAGCGTTTGTCGGCCACCCCGACGCCGCACATGTTGACCACCGCATCGACGCCGGCGAGGCCGGCCGGGTCGAAGTCACCGCTGTCGGGATGCCAGCGCAGTTCGTCGTCGTTCGCCGGTACGCGGCGCACGATGCGAAGCACCCGGTGGTCGGCCGCGCGCAATTCCGCGACCAGGGCGGTGCCGATCAGCCCGGAGGACCCGGCAACCGCGATGACCCTGGTTGTCTTCTTGGTCGCCACCTCAGAGTCCGAGCTCGGCCTCGAAGGCGCCTTCCTCGAGGCGCCGTCTGACCGTGGTGAGGAACCGGCCCGCATCCGCGCCGTCAATGAGCCGGTGGTCGTAGGTCATCGGCAGATAGCAGATCGACCGCACGCCGATCGACTCATTGCCCGCTTCGTCGATGATCACGCGGGGTCGCTTGACTATCGCGCCGGTGCCCAACATCGCGGCCTGTGGCGGCACCAGGATCGGGGTATCGAACAGGGCGCCCTGGCTGCCGATGTTGGTGATCGTGAACGTGCCGCCGGAGAGTTCGTCGGGCTTGAGATCGCCCGAGCGGGCGCGGGCGGCGATGTCGTTGACGGCGCGCGCCAGTCCGGCCAGCGACAGGTCGCCGGCATTGTGGACCACCGGGGAAAGCAGGCCCTGCTCGGTGTCGACCGCGAAGCCGAGATGCTCGGCGTCGTAGTAGGTGATCTCGCTGGCTTCCTCGTTGTAGCTGGCGTTGACGTTCGGGTGGGCCTTGAGCGCGTCGATCACCGCCCGGGCGATGAACGGGAGGTAGGTCAGGTTCACGCCCTCGCGTTCGGCGAATTCCTTCTTGGCCCGTGCCCGCAAGGTGACGATCTTGGTCATGTCGACTTCGTGGGTCTGAGTGAGCTGAGCGCTCGCCTGTAGCGACTCACGGGTCTTGCGCGCGGTCAGCTGGCGGATCCGGCTGGCTTTCGCCGTGGTGCCGCGCAGATGCGCTAGTGGCGAGGAGACCGCCGACGGGGTCGCCGTGGTTGACGCGGCCGCTGCTGCCGGTGCTGACGCCGCCGCGGGGGCCTGCCGACTTTCGGCCGCCGCCAGCACGTCTTGCTTGCGGATGCGCCCGCCGACGCCGGTGCCCTTGACGCCGGCCAGGTCGATTCCGTTCTCGGCAGCCAGTTTTCGGACCAGTGGAGTGACGTAGGGCCCGGTGTCGTCGTCCGCCCGTGCTGCGGCGACCGGCTGTGGCGCGGGCGCGGCTGCGGGTGTTGGCTGCGGAACCGGAGCTGGAGGGGGA
>CAIWCQ010000397.1 GCA_903911165.1 uncultured Actinomycetes bacterium
GGAGATCCAGGCCCTGCTGCGGGCCCGTCCGGTAGCCGGTGACCCCGAACTCGGTCGGCGATTCGTACTGATGGCCGACGCGGTGCGCTATCCGGAAGGCGGGGTGTCGGCCGCCTCTGTTCTGGAGATCCGTCGGATCAAGGCGCGGGTCGACGCCGAGCGGTTGCCCCGCGGAGCGGATCCGAATACCCACACCAAACTCGGCCGCGGTGGTCTGGCCGATGTGGAATGGACAGTCCAACTGTTGCAACTGCGGAACGCCCACGAGGTGCCCGGGCTGCGCACCACCTCCACTCTGGAGGCCCTCGACGCGATCGGCGCGGCCGAGCTGATGCCGGAGTCTGACGTGGCACAGCTGCGTGCGGCATGGCTGACCGCAACACGGGCCCGCAACGCACTGGTGTTGGTACGCGGTAAGCCGACCGATCAGCTCCCGGGGCCGGGCCGTCAACTCAATGCGGTCGCGGTCGCCGCCGGCTGGCCGGGCGGGGATGGCGGGGAGTTCCTGGACAACTACCTCCGCCTGACCCGGCGCGCGAAAGCCGTTGTGAATAAGGTCTTCGGGAGCTGATGGATGGACTCTAAGTTTGAGCAGATCGGGGAGTTTGAGCAGATCGGGGACTTTGAGCAGATCGGGGCCGAGGAATACGCGGAACTGTCCGGGCTGTATGTGCCACTGGCCGCGGCAGTGCGCGCCCTGGTGGCCGCAAGCCTGCATACCCGGGTGAGCCCCGACACCGTTCGCGATGCCACCACGAGGATCAGTGCGGTGACGGAGATGTTGGCCGCCGAGCAGAACGGCCACCTGCTCCGATTTCAGCGGCACGAGGCCACTGGGCGGCCGGTGGTCTGGTCGAATCCGGTGATCGGCGTGCGCAATCCGCTGGCGCCGCCCCTGACCGTTCACCATGAGCCCGGCGGACGCTGCTGGAGCGAGTTCACCCTGGGCCGTGTCTATGAAGGTCCGCCCGGTCTGGTGCACGGCGGAATCAGCGCGATGATTCTCGACCAGCTTCTCGGTGAGGTCGCCACCGACCAGCTGACGACACCGAAGTACACCGGCACCATTACGGTGAAGTACCTCCGCGGCACCCCGTTGGGGCCACTGCGTGCCGAAGCGTTCGTCGAGCGCAGCGAGAACCATAAGACCTACGCGCGTGGATTCATCAGCGACGCACAGGGACCGACAGCCGAGGCGGAAGGAGTCTTCATCATGCCAGTGTGGGCGCGGGACGGCGGCGGCAAACAATGAAGTTCTACGTCAGCAGCGCGTTTCTCCAAGCGGGTGAAATCATCGAGATCGCCAGGGCTGCAGACGATCTCGGCTATGAGGGTATGGCGATCCCGGACCACGTGGTGAACCTGGAAACGCTAGCTACCCCGTATCCGTATACCGAGGATGGTGAGCGTCGCTGGCCGCCGTTCACCGACTGGCTCGACCCCTGGGTGCTGGTCGGGGCCTTAGCCCAGGTCACGTCGCGGCTGAAGTTCGTCACCACCGTCTATATCCCGGCCATGCGCGACCCGTACTCGGCTGCCAAGGCGATCGGCACCGCGGCCTGCCTGTCCGGTGGCCGGGTGGAACTGGGTATCGGAGTGGGCTGGTGTACCGAAGAGTTTGATCTGCTCGGGCAGTCGTTCGCCAAGCGAGGCAGGCGAACCGACGAGATGCTCGAGTTGATGAAGAAACTGTGGGAACCCGGATGGACTGAATTCGACGGCGAGTTCTACCAGACGCCACGGCTGGAGATGACGCCCACGCCACCGCGGATACCGATCTACGACGCGCCCCCGGCGCCTCCCGCGGCCGAGCCACCCCAGGCGGCCCCGGAAGGCGCGCCGGCGCCCGCCGCCCCGATGCCCGCCGAGTCCGATGCGGCAATCGTCGCGACGCCGGAGATCATCGCTCCCCC
>CAIWCQ010000398.1 GCA_903911165.1 uncultured Actinomycetes bacterium
GCGGAGTTCGAGGCCATCATTGATCGCATGCTTGAGATCTATCCACGCCACCTGACCGGGCGCACGACGTTGCTGCCCGGCGTCGTCGACTGTCTGGACACCCTCGCCGCCGCCGACTGCGCTGTGGCGTTGGTGACCAACAAACTGCAGTCGGCCGCAACCATCGTGCTGGACCACTTCGGATTGTCCGACCGCTTCACGATCATCCTCGGAGATCAGGAGGGGCTGTCCGATCTGGCGCCGAAGCCGGAGCCTGACATGCTGCTGCACGCGCTGTCCCACGTCGATGTCGAACCTGCCCACGCGGTGATGGTTGGCGATAGCGAGGCCGATATGGCCTCGGCGCGGGCCGCTGGGGTGTTCTCTGTCGCAGTGCGGGGTGGCTATTGCAACGGACCTCTCGAGGACCTGGAACCCGACGTCGTGATCGACAGCCTGTACGGCTTCGCCGAGGCGGTCGAGGCGTGGCGGCGGCATGGGTGATCCCGAACTGGCAGCACTGATCTTCGACGTAGACGGCACTCTGGCCGAAACCGAGGAGTTGCACCGCGAGGCCTTTAACCGCGCCTTCGCCGGCGAGGGCCTGCTCTACCGATGGGATCAGACGCTCTATCGCAGCCTGCTGCTGGTTACCGGCGGGCGGCAGCGCCTCGAGCATTTTTTCGCCGAGTCCACCGATCTGACTGAGCCGCAGATCGCCGGACTGGCGCCACGCCTGCACCTGGCGAAGAACGGCCACTACGCCGAGGTGATGGCGGATTTCCCGATAGAGCTACGGCCGGGCGTCGCCGACCTGTTGCGGCAGGCGCGGGCCACACCACTGAAACTTGCGATCGCCACCACGACGAGTCGGGTCAACCTCGAGGGTCTTGCGCGGCGTTTTCCCGGCGAGCTCGATCTGGACGGCTTCGATGTCGTGGTGTGCGGCGAGGACGTCACCGCGCTCAAACCTGACCCCGAGGTCTATCGGACCGCGCTGCAGCGGCTAGCTCTGCCGCCCGGGCGATGCCTGGCCTTCGAGGACACCCGCAACGGCGTGGAGTCCGCGGTCGGCGCGGGCCTGCGAGTGGTCGTCACTCCGAGCCTCTACTCCACAGGCCAGGACTTCTCGGCGGCCACAGCGGTGCTCGACGATCTCACCCAGTTCGAGCTGTTCGGGGTCGGCACCCTCTAGCGGGCGGCACCCAGGCCGACAACCACCTCATTGCGCCGCCGAAACGGCAGGGTCCACGGCGGATCGTAGAACCAGGTGAACGGTGTGCCCTTCGTCTTGATCTTGTTGTCGCGCAATGTGTTCAACAACTCATCGGTACGGCTGGCGATAGCTTCCAGGCTCGCGGTCCCGGAGAACTGCAGTACCGCGACCCGCTCAGCCGGAACCTTGACCAGGCGTACGCGGTCATCCTTGGGTGTGGGGAGGGTGTCCATGGAGTGCTCCGAGGGCATGAAGAAGCGGATCACCCATTCGCCACCAACCCCGCGTTGGGCGGCGACCGGTGCGGTCATCGCGATCTTCTCGCTGGACTGCTGGGATACCGGAGCGGTCATAGCGATCTTCGTCTTGGTCGTATTGCCGCCGAAGATGTAGCCGGCCAGCCGACGAAAACCCTCACTGCGGGCCTTCTCCTCATCGGCGTCAATGGTTGTCTCGGCAGCGGTCCGCGGTTCATAACGACGAATCTCGACGCCGCCGACCGTGCGTTCCACCGTGAACGGTGGTTCTTCGGTGCCGTTCCTGA
>CAIWCQ010000399.1 GCA_903911165.1 uncultured Actinomycetes bacterium
CCCCGAAGAAGCGGGACAGCGTTTGAGCGCCTACCGCAATCGATTTGTTGCCGCCGACCTGCCACAACAGGTCCCCGCCAGACCGGCCGGGTAATCTTTGCGGCATGAATCGGGTTCTCGCGTGCGCCGCGGTGATGGTGGCCCTCGGGTGCGGTCTCACCGGCCCCGGGATAGCCACCGCCGATCCGGGGGATCCATCGGTGCCCTCCCCCGCGCCCTCCGCTGAGACCTCCACTGGGCCATCCACGGGGCCCTCCGCTGGGCCCACCCCTGGGCCATCCGCTGGGCTATCCCCCGCGCATCTCATCCAGGACGGGACCTTCGCGGTCGGCGCAGATATCGCGCCCGGCGTGTATGCCTCAGCCGGCCCGGTGGAGGGAGAAACCTGCTACTGGAGGCGGATCGGTGCCGACAACGTCACCGTGAACAACGCGCTGACATCACAACCCCAGTTGATTGCGATCGAGGCGACCGATGTTGCCTTCAAGACCCGGGGATGCCAACCGTGGCAGTTGACGCTGGACGGAATTCCACCGGAGGAGATCCCGCCCTGGCTCGCGCAACTTCGGTTGCGTCATGAACTCAACGTGCTCAACGGACTGGCGGGCGCATCCGGAAACGGTCAGCTTCCGTTCTGAAGAACCCATCCCCTGTGATCACCGGCCTGGGACGTGTCGCGGTCTGCGCATTGCTGGTCGCGACCAGCGGTTGCGTTTCGACTCCCCGCACCGACCGGCTCCTGGTGTTCGCGGCGGCGTCCCTGACAACGCCCTTCACCGAGATCGGCAGCCGCTTCACCGCCGCCAACCCCGGCACCGTCGTCGAGTTCTCCTTCGCCGGTTCCGCTGATCTGCTCAGCCAGTTGACCCAGGGCGCCGAAGCGGATGTTTTCGCCTCCGCAGATACCCTGACCATGAGCCGGGCCGCCGGTTCCCGGCTACTTGCCGGGCAGCCCGCGGCCTTCGCCACCAATACCCTCACAATCGCCGTCGCACCCGAAAATCCTTTGGGCCTGAGGTCATTTCGCGATCTGGAGAACGTAAGCGTGGTGGTGTGCGCGGTCCAGGTTCCGTGCGGGGCGGCGCTACCACGATTGGAGCAAGAGGCCGGGGTCGATCTGCGGCCGGTCAGCGAGGAATCGTCGGTGACGGACGTACTGAACAAGGTGACCAGCGGGGCCGCCGATGCCGGCTTGGTGTACGTCACCGATGCGCTGGCCGCCGGTGACAGCGTGACGGCGGTGGCGTTTCCGGAGGCCGCAAACGCGGTCAACACCTACCAGATAGCGACCCTGCGGCAGTCCCGCAACGCCACGTCGGCAGACGTCTTCGCGAACTTCGTGACCGGCCCGATCGGCCGGTCTGCTTTGGCAGCGGCGGGTTTCGGGAATCCCCCAATGCTGGCCGGTTAGCGTCGGGGTTGTGATCGTCTTACTCCCCCCCTCGGAGACCAAGCGCGCCGGTGGTGACGGACCCGCGTTGAAACTGGCGCTTCTCAGCTCCGGGGACCTGACCCCGATGCGCGAGGCGCTCGTCGGCGAACTCATCGACCTCGCCGCCGATCCGGAGTCCTGCCGGCGGGCGCTGGGGATCTCGAAAGCCCAGGACGCTGAGATCGGCCGTAACGCCGCACTGCGCACCTCCGCGACGATGCCCGCGATTCACCGCTACACGGGCGTGCTCTATGACGCGTTGGATTTCGGATCGCTGCGAGCGGCAGAGGCCGACCGGGCGCGCTCCCGGCTGGCGATCGGGTCGGCGTTGTTCGGCCTGCTGCGTGCCGATGACCGCATCCCTGCCTACCGGCTTTCGGCGAGTGCCAAGTTGCCGGGTCGGCCCGGCTTGGCCGCGCGCTGGCGGCCGCTGCTCGAACCCGTGCTGGCCGATCTGGCGGCCGAGGAACTGGTCGTCGACCTCCGTTCGGGTGCCTACGTCGGGCTGGGACGAATTCCGGATGCCATCGTCGTCGATGTCGTGTCGCAGCTCCCGGACGGCCGGCGCACCGTGGTCAGCCACTTCAATAAGTCGCATAAGGGCCGACTGGCGCGGGCCCTGGCGACGGCCAGGTCCGAACCCGGCGACGCCGCAGGGGTGGCGACACTGGCCCGGCGGGCCGGGATGCGCGTCGAGCGCGACGGCGACAAGCTCACCATCGTCATTGCGCCAATGCAAGAATGAGCCGGTGACCACTCGGTGGCAGTGCACGGATACCGCACGCGGCGAAGAGTACGACGCGCGGTGGATCCCGCTGGCAGAGGCCGGCGAGAACATCCATGGCGAGGCGGATCTGGTCGAGACCCTGTTGCGCGAATCGGGCCGAAACCGTGTGCTTGACGCCGGCTGCGGCACCGGCCGGGTGGCGATCGAACTTTCCCGGCGGGGCTTCGTTGTCACCGGTGTCGACGCTGATGCCGCCATGCTCGACGCCGCACGCGCCAAGGCACCCGAGATCGACTGGCGGGAGGGCGATCTCGCCGGTTCGATTGACCCCGGATTGAGCGGGCCCGGATTGAGTAAGCCCGGCCCGGGCACGGTCGATCTGGTGCTGCTGGCAGGCAA
>CAIWCQ010000400.1 GCA_903911165.1 uncultured Actinomycetes bacterium
GGCGAGCCTGCGCCACAGCCCGGTGAGCTCGCCGCCCAGGCGCAACGGCTGCTGACCGCGATCCCGGAGGTGCCGCGTACGCCCGGCGTCGCGGGCGCGTTCACCGAGCAGCGCGCTGAGTTCATCGCCGCCCACCTGCGCGCCCTGGAGTGCGCGGGTAGAACGTTTGCCGGGGAGCAGGTCGGATTCGTCGATGAGGTGCGCCACTACTTCGACGTGGAGATCAGCCGGGGAGACCCGGATCGCTATCGCGCCGCCCACGCCCGCATCGACGAGGCACTCGGCGGCACCGGTCCACTGGCCGAGCGGATGGAGGCCGATCGTCGCTCCGACGAGATCCCGCCGGAGCGCCTCGAGGAGTGTGTCCGCGCGTTCTCCAGCGCCCTGCGCGATGTCGTACGGGCCACCTACCCGCTACCCGAGGCCGAGACGGTGGTCTACGAGGTGGTCACCGATAAGCCGTGGTCGGGCTTCAACTACTACCAGGGCGATTATCGCTCGACGGTGGCCATCAACGCCGACCTCAAGCAGCAGATGTCGAACCTGCCGGGGTTGGTGGCCCACGAGTCCTACCCGGGCCACCACACCGAGCACTGCCGTAAAGAGGCCGGGCTGGTGGCCGGTCAGGGCCAGGGGGAGCAGACCATCTTTCTTGTCAACACTCCGCAGTGTCTGATGGCCGAGGGGCTCGCGGATCTCGCACTGCACGTCGCCATCGGGCCGGGCTGGGGCGCCTGGGCGGCGGCGATCTACGCCGACCTCGGCCTGCGCTTCGACGGCGAGCGTGCCGAGGCGCTGTCGCAGGCGCGGGCCGCGCTGGCCGAGGTTCGCCAGGACGCAGCGCTGATGCTCCACGATGAGCATCGCGACGTCGATGATGTGGTGGCGTACCTGCAGCGCTGGTTGCTCATCGATGACGCCCGGGCACGGCAGTCGTTGAGGTTCCTCACCTCCCCGCTGTGGCGCGCCTACACCAGCACCTACGTCGAGGGATACCGGCTGTTGCGGTCCTGGTTGGACGCCGCCCCACGACCGGGAGGCGCCCGCGGCCCGGCCGGCGTGAGCGTGACCGAGCGCTTCGGCCGGCTACTCGACGAGCCGCTGATCCCGTCGTCCTTGCGCGCCGAGACGGCCGGGTCTGAGCCCGCCGACTAGGCTCTGGCACATGACCATCGACGCTGTTTCGACCGCCGCAGCCGCCCCGGGGGCCGACTATGCCGCGACCGCGGGGGAGGCCTACCGGGCCGCGCTGAGCGTTATCGCCTCCGTTGAACCCCGCATTGCCGCGGCAACCCGCAAAGAGCTTGCCGATCAACGTGATTCGCTCAAACTGATTGCCAGCGAGAACTACGCGTCACCGGCGGTGCTGCTCACCGCGGGCACCTGGCTGTCGGACAAGTACGCCGAGGGCACCGTCGGGCACCGGTTCTATGCCGGCTGCCAGAACGTCGACGAGATCGAGACGATCGCCGCCGAGCACGCCCGCGAACTGTTTGGCGCCCCGTACGCCTACGTCCAGCCGCACTCGGGCATCGACGCCAACCTGGTCGCGTTCTGGGCCATCCTGGCCACCCGGATCGAGGCCC
>CAIWCQ010000401.1 GCA_903911165.1 uncultured Actinomycetes bacterium
ATCGACCATGACCACGTGGTCGCTCTGGTTCGTCGGCACTTCGGCGCCCGGTTGACGAAGGGCCGCGCGCCCGTGCCGCCACGCTCCGGGGCCGGCCGATTGTCGGGCCGACCCAGCCTGATACTGATCAACCGCGACTCCGAGCAGACCCACATGAGTCTCGGTGTCCGGATTCCCGGCCGTAGTTGGGAACACCGATGGGCGCTGTCGGTGCTCAACGGGGCCCTTGGCGGCGGCTTGAGTTCGCGGCTCTTCCAAGAGATCCGGGAGACCCGCGGTTTGGCCTACTCGGTGTATTCGACTATCGACATGTTCTCCGATTGCGGAGCCTTCTCGGTGTACGCCGGCTGCCTACCGGAACGATTCGATGAGGTGGTGCGACTGACCACCGAGGTACTTGAGACGGTGGCCCGCGACGGGATCACCGAGTCGGAGTGCCGGATCGCCAAGGGTTCGTTGCGCGGTGCGCTGGTGCTTGGGTTGGAGGATTCGGCGTCCCGGATGAACCGCCTCGGTCGCAGCGAGCTCAACTACGGCGAGTACCGCACCATTTCCGACACCCTGCAGCGCATCGATGACGTCACCGTCGACGAGGTCAACGCGGTGGCCCGCAAGGTGCTGTCCGGACACTTCGGCGCCGCCGTTCTGGGGCCGTACAACACCAAACGTTCGCTGCCGCGCGGACTCCGGGCGATCGCGGGTTAGCCGTTGCCGTTTCGCCTCGATGATCTGACCGCTCCCATAGTCGGCGCTCCAATGGCCGGCGGGCCCAGCACCCCGGCCCTGGCCGCCGCGGTGTCGAACGCCGGCGGACTGGGCTTCCTGGCTGCCGGATACCTCACGCCGCAGCGCGTCGCTGAAGCCATCGCCGCCGCCCGCGCCCTGACCGGCGGGCCGATCGGCGTCAATCTCTTTGTGCCGCAACCCTGTGTGGCCAGTGCCGATCAACTTGACCGCTACCGGGAACTGCTGATGCCACTGGCGCGGCACTATGGCGTCGAGCCGGGAGACCCGCACCCCGACGATGATGGCTGGCAGGAGAAACTCGACGTTGTAGCCGACGTCTCCCCGGAGGCGGTGTCGTTCACCTTCGGCTGCCCCGAGCCCGCGGTGCTGGCCCGGCTGCGCGGTCGCGGTGTGCTGACGATCGTCACGATCTCCAGTCCTGAGGAAGCTGCTCTCGCGGTCGACGCCGGTGCTGATGCACTGGTGGTTCAGGGCCCGGAGGCCGGCGGCCACCGGAGCATCTTCGACCCGGGAGCCGAACCTCCGACGGTGCCGCTGATGGCACTGCTGGCCCAGACCGTCGGTCTAGGCGTTCCAGTGGTGGCCGCCGGCGGTCTGGGTGATGCCGAGGCCGTGCGGCGCGTACGTGACGGCGGGGCGGTAGCCGCCCAGCTCGGAACCGCGCTGCTGTTGTGCGATGAGGCCGGGACCAGCGAGGTGCACCGCCGCGCGCTGCGCGACGACCGGCTCACCGACACCGTCGTGACCCGCGCCTTCTCCGGCCGCTATGCCCGCAGCCTGGTCAATGTGTTCACCGACCGATACAGCGCCGCCGCGCCGCCGGGGTATCCGCAGCTCAACCAGATGACCGCGCCAATCCGGGCGGCCGCTGGGGCGGCCGGTGATCCGCAGGCGGTCAATCTTTGGGCCGGCACCGCCTGGCGCGGTATCGGTGCCGGGCCGGCTGCTCACGTCGTTGCCGCGCTGGCCGCCAGCTGAGCAGCCGTCAGGCCGCCAGCGTGGCGTTGAGCTGAACGCGCGTTCGCGGAAGTTACTTGGGTGGCTCACCCGGGAGCCACGTGTCGATCACCCGCTGATAGGTCTCCGGCGATACCGCCATCGTGCCGACAAACGGACGATCCAGAGCCAGGATGAGGTACAGCACGAATCCCATCAGGGCGGCGGTCAACGCCACGCATGCCGCGTGGATGACGGTGTCGTCGGTCGCGAAGGTATAGGTGAAGGCCAGACTGATGAACGCGCCGCCGATCAACAGCACCCAGAGATCACCGGTGAGCGCGGACGTGCTGCCCTTTCTGTTTCCGGCGATTCGGGCGCTGCGACTCCGGGAGATTTCCTCCGCGGATGCGACCGATTGCTCGTATGCCGAAATCTCGGTCGCGGTCACCGGTTGCGCACCGTAAAGGGTCAGTCGTAGTTCCCGCAGTTGGTCTGACCGGCTCTCGATCGGCAGCCCGCGACCCATCCGGGGGAACTCGTCGTCAACGATGTCCTGCGCGTAGGCGAGGGTCTGCTGCTGCACGCTGGGGCGTACTGCGGCGGGCAGGGCTTCGGAGGCGTCGAGCAGTTCGGTGACGGCGCCGGCCTCGCGCTCGGTCGCATCCTGAGCCGATTGGTAATTGTCCCAGGCGGTCGTCAATGCGAAGGCCGCCACCAGTGGGTACAGCACGCCGACCAAGGTGAACGCCTGCCCGGTGACCGACATCGACTTCTCCAGCCGGGATTGCGGAACCAAACGACGGAACAGCAGTAATCCCGACACGGCCAGGCCGACCATGATCAGGACGGTGGCCGAGGCGACGACGGCCGCGGGCTGCTGAAGTATCCAGTTCACCGGATTATTCAAGCAGCTTGGCAGGATCGGTGTCCGGCAGGTTAAGGGCCTCACCGACCTGCTCACACAGCAGCATGCCTTCGTGCGTCGACAGGCCCTTGGCCAATGCAGGATCGGCCTTGCACGCATCCCGCCATCCCTTATCGGCGAGTTTGATTACATAGGGCATGGTGGCGTTGGTCAGCGCGAAGGTCGATGTGCGCGGAACTGCGCCGGGCATATTGGCGACGCAGTAGAACACCGAATCGTGGACCTTGAACGTCGGTTCGTCGTGCGTGGTGGGCTTGGAATCCTCGAAGCAGCCGCCCTGATCGATCGCGATGTCCACCAGCACTGAACCCGGCTTCATCTGCGCGACAGTCTCATTGGTGACCAGCTTGGGCGCTTTGGCGCCCGGCACCAGGACCGCACCGATCACCAGGTCGGCCTGTTTGACGGCGCTCTCCAGTTCCAGCCGTGAGGAGTAGCGGGTCTCGATGGCGCCGCCGTACTCGGCGTCGATCTTGCGCAGTGCATTGACGTTGAGGTCGAACACTGTCACATGCGCCCCCATACCCCAGGCGACGGCGGCGGCGTTATCGCCGGCCATACCGCCGCCGATCACCACAACCACCGCCGGTGCCACCCCGGGAACCCCGCCCATCAGCACGCCGCGGCCGCCCTGGGTGCGCATCAGGTGGTAGGCGCCGACGTGGGCGGACAGCCGTCCGGCCACCTCGCTCATCGGCGCGAGAAGAGGGAGCGCCACCGACCCGTCCGATCCAGTGGTCTGCACGGTCTCGTAGGCGATGGAGGTGGTGCCCGAGGCCAGCAGCGCTTCGGTGCACGGACGTGACGCCGCCAGATGCAGGTAGGTGAAGAGCACCTGGCCTTTGCGCATCCGGCTGTATTCGGCCTCGATGGGCTCCTTGACCTTCAGCAGTAGGTCGGCCTCGGCCCACACCTCATCGGCGGTGTCGACAAGCCGCGCGCCCGCTGCGGTGAAGTCCGGGTCATGGATGGCCGACCCCTCGCCGGCCCCCGACTGGACTAACACCTCATGGCCGCGGTGCACCAGTTCGGCAACACCGGCCGGCGTGATGGCGACGCGGTACTCGTTGTTCTTGATTTCGGTGGGGACGCCGACGCGCACGGGTGCTCCTTGATCGCGGATATATCACCATAAGTGTGAAGATATTTCGGGTTGACGGCAATCAGTTAGATGAAAATTCGCTAAAGTATTGATGTGCCCGAACAAAAATCGCGAAACCCGCTCAGCCCGGTGGCTAAACCGAAGGATATTCGGCCCGCCGATCTCGACGAGGTCGACCGCCGCCTGCTGACACTCCTGCACGCCGATGCCCGGGCCTCCAACAGCGCACTGGCCGATGCTGTGGGGATCGCGCCGTCTACCTGCCACGGCCGGGTGCGGCGATTGCAAGAACTCGGTGTCATCCGGGGCTTCCACGCCGAGATCGACCCCGCGGCCATTGGCCTGCCTCTGCAGGCGATGGTCTCGGTGAGCCTGCAATCCGGTTCCCGGGGCAAGATCCGCACGTTCATTCAGCAGATCCGGCGCAAGCCGCAGGTGATCGACGTCTACTTCCTGGCTGGCGCCGACGACTTCCTCATCCACGTGGCCGCCCGTGACACCGACGACCTGAGGTCCTTCGTGGTCGACAACCTCAACGCCGACACCGACGTGGCCGGCACCCAGACGTCGCTGATCTTCGAGCATCTGCGCGGGGGAGTCCCGCTATAGCCGTTCGGGGGTCGCCCGCCGACTACGCTCACACCATGCGGGTCGGGGTACTGGGTGCGGCGGGCAAGGTCGGTGTAGCGATGTGCGCCGCGGTGCGCGATGCCGCCGATCTTGAGCTGAGTGCCGAAGTCGATGCCGGTGACCCGCTGAGTTCGTTTACCGATTCGGCCACCGAGGTCGTCATCGACTTCACCCATCCTGACGCCGTCATGGACAACCTGGAGTTCCTGATCGGCAACGGCATCCACGCCGTCGTCGGCACCACCGGGTTCACCGACTCCCGCCTCGATCAGGTCCGAAGCTGGCTGATCGACAATCCGACCACCGGTGTGCTGATCGCCCCGAACTTCGCGATTGGCGCGGTGCTGTCGATGCACTTCGCGCAGAAGGCCGCGCCGTATTTCGAATCGGCGGAGGTGATCGAACTGCACCACCCGCAGAAGGCCGACGCCCCGTCGGGCACCGCGACGCGTACCGCGAAGCTGATCGCCGAGGCCCGAAAAGGCTTGCCGCCCAACCCGGATGCCACCAGCACCGGCCTGCCGGGAGCGCGCGGAGCCGACGTCGACGGCATCCCGGTGCATTCGCTCCGACTCACCGGTTTGGAGGCTCA
>CAIWCQ010000402.1 GCA_903911165.1 uncultured Actinomycetes bacterium
CCGGCTGTTCGATATGAATCGCGACGGCCTGGCTGATCGGGCGCTGCTTGCTGATCCCGGGGGCCGGTTTGCTGAGGGCTATGTCGACGTCGACGGCGATGGCGGCTGGGACATCGCGCTCAGTGACGCCGACGGCGACGGCGCCGCCGACGGGGCTGCCCGGATCTGAGACCGGCGCTATCGTCCGGGCCCGGCCGGACCCGCAAACGCCTGAGCGATTCCCAACCAGGTCTGCGCTTCCGCTCCGTGGGCTTCGACGTCCAACGTCGCCCGCGGCCGCCGTTGGGTGACCAGGTAGCAGAAGTCGAGGGCCGTTCCCACGACCCGCTGCGCCGCGTCTTCGGGGCCCCAAACCCACAGGCCGTCGTCGGGGGCCTTCAACTCCACCCGGAATGGCTCCGCCGGTGGCGTGAGGCCGTGAACGGAGAAGGCGAAATCCCGAGTGCGTACACCGAGGTGGGCGATCGACTTCAGCCGCGGTGACGGCGGCACCGCCACACTGAGCGCGTCGGCCACGTCCTGACCATGCGCCCAGGTTTCCATCAGTCGCGCGGTCGCCATCGAGGCCGCGCCCATCGGCGGGCCGAACCACAGCAGTTTGCGGCCTTCCGGCACTGTGCGCAGCGAGGCGTGCAGTTGAGCGCGGGTTTCTCGCCAGGCGGCCAGGAGTTGCGCCGGTGGCAGTACGGCGAGCTCGTCGGCAGCCTCGTCGACGAAGGTTCCAATCCTGTCTTGCGCGCCGGCGACCAACGCGCGGAATCCGGTCTCGTCGTTGATTGACATCAGTGCCACCTGGTCGGTCCACAGCAGATGCCCGACCTGGTGTGCGATCGTCCACCCGGGTGCCGGCGTTGCCAGCATCCATCGCGGTGCCGGAACTGGGGCGAGGAGGGCGTCAAGCGCTTCGCTCTCCGCGTGTAGATCATCGATTATCGGATCGCCGATGGCCATGGGGCGCAGCCTAGTTGGTCGGCGTTCGCAGCCGACCGGTGCGTGCGTGCGCCGCGAACCCGGCCAGATAGAGCAGCGCTGCGACCACCGCCAGCATCGGAGACCGACCATCGGCGGGGATGACGGTGGCGGCCGCGCTGACGGATGCAATGAACGAGATCCAAAACAGCGAGTCCTGGACGGCGAAGACATGCCCACGCATGGTGTCGTCGACGTCGATCTGCATAGCTGAATCGGCGCAGAGTTTGATCACCTGACCGGACACCCCGAGAAGGAAGCCGCAGCCGACCATCAACAGAGGTTCCAGCACGGTCACATACAGCGTTGCACCCGCGAGTTGGATTACCGCCGCGGATAGCAAAGCCGCGTTGACGCTGGCGTATCTGCCCCATCGGCGGATCGCCGCGGGCGTGAAGAGGGTGGCCAGGAATGCGCCGCCGCCGGTGGCAGCGACAAATACGACGATGGTGCCAAGTCCGGATCCGTTGGCTGCGCCGTTTCGGGCCAGCACGAGAACGAGCAGTGTGTTGATGCCGAACACCATCCGGTGAGCGGCCAGGCCGGCCAGTGTGGCGGCCACCGAGGGCGTCGCCCGCACCACCCGGGTGCCGGCGGCCCATCCGGTTGCCACTGTGTGCAGCGCTGAACCGTGCCCGCCGGATCGGGTCGGCCCGAGGACCCGCGGGGAGAATCGCAGCGACAACAGCAACGCGATCGCCACCGGCACAGCGACGATGACGAGGATCGTCCCGGCACCGGTGTCGCCGGCGCCGAAGATCCGGCGGGGCACCAGCATGAAGTTCGCCCCCAGGAATGCTGCCGCCGCACCGGTCGCGGTGGCCACCGAGTTCATCGTCACGACCTGCTCTCGGGGCACCACATCCGGCAACGCGGCCGACAGCCCCGAAGTGACGAACCGGCTGAACCCGTTGACGATCAGCGCCAGACACAGCACCACCACGTCCGCAACGCCCGCCGCCAGTGCCGCTGCCACACTAAGCACCAGCACCAATCGGGCGGCATTCGCCACGATGAGCACCGAACGGCGGTCCCAACGGTCGAGGAGAGCTCCGGCGAACGGACCCAGCATCGAGTAGGGCAGAAACAGCACCGCGAAGGCACCCGCAATTGCCAATGGGTCGGCCGCGCGTTCCGGATTGAACAACAGGCCACCGGCAAGGCCCGCCTGGAACAGTCCGTCCGCGAACTGACTCGCCGTCCGCAACTCAAGCAACCGCCAAAAGTCGGGCAGACGACGGACACCGCGCCACAAGTCCCCGGCGCGCATGTCGACCACCGGGCTTACAGTACAAACAGGACCCGGAGTGCTAACGCCATCACAACGGGTGCTTATCCGCCGCAGTAGGCCGTGCCATTATTGTCGGGTGGCTCAACAGGAGGATCCCGAAGAGTTCGCCCCGCCGGTAGCGAACGGGGTACGAGCGGGGACGCTGTTACTGGCCAGCACTGACTTGATGGAACCGACATTCCGGCGCAGTGTCATCTACGTCGTCGAGCACAACGACGGCGGCACTCTGGGAGTTGTGCTCAACCGGCCGAGTGAGACTGCGGTCTACAACGTGCTGCCGCAATGGACCGATACGGTGGTAAAGCCGAAAACGATGTTCGTCGGGGGACCGGTGAAGCGCGATGCAGCCCTGTGTTTGGGCACGCTGCGAGTGGGGGCTGATCCCGATGCCACGCCGGGCCTGCGCCACGTTGCCGGCCGTATCGTCATGGTCGACCTCGACGCCGATCCGGAGTCGATTGGTGCTGCGGTCGAGGGGGTCCGGATCTTCGCCGGCTATTCCGGGTGGACCACCGGCCAACTTGAAGGTGAGATCGACCGCGACGATTGGATCGTGCTCTCGGCGCTGCCGTCCGACGTCCTTGCCGAACCCCGTGCCGACCTGTGGTCGCGGGTACTGCGCCGACAACCCATGCCGATGCCGATGCTGGCAACGCATCCGGTCGACGTGAGCCGCAACTGAGTTAGATGCGCCGCATCGGGCTCGGCTGGCTCATCGGCACAGTTGAGTACACCCGGCGCAGCCGTCCGCCGATCCGCAGTCTGCGACGCGTTGCTGGCGTGCCGCGTACCGTGCGGCCCGCCAC
>CAIWCQ010000403.1 GCA_903911165.1 uncultured Actinomycetes bacterium
GCTCCGAGGTGGGCGCGGGCGGGCATCTGACTGCGCTGCGACGCACCCGAGTCGGCCGATACGGACTCGACCATTCCCGCACCCTCGAACAACTCAATGACCACCCATCCCTGAGCTACACCCTCGACGAAGCCTGCCTGCTGGGGTTCCCGCGTCGCGACATCACCGCCGAACAGGCCGTCGACGCCGCCCACGGCCGGCCGTTGCCGGCGGCGGGAATCGAGGGGGTCTACGCCGCAACCGATCCGGAGGGGCGGGTGCTCGCCCTGCTGGAAGACAGTGGCGGCACGACGAAGTCCGTCGTGGTGATCCGCCCGGCGACGCTTTAGCGAATCGTCACCTGATCGTTGGATTCGGTGACCATGCTGCGCCGTAGGCTTACCGGCGTGGAGCGCTGGCGAGGGAGGGGCGGGATCCCCTCGGATTGGGGTCGCTGCGTGCTGACCATTGGCGTGTTCGACGGTGTGCACCGTGGCCACGCCGAGATCATCGCCCGGGCTGTCAAGGCGGGCCGGGCCCGCGGGGTGCCGACGGTGCTGATGACCTTCGATCCGCACCCGATGGAAGTCGTGTTCCCGGGCAGTCACCCCGCGCAACTGACCACCCTGGCGCGGCGCGCCGAACTGGTCGAGGAACTCGGTGTGGACGTCTTCCTGGTCATCCCGTTCACGCCTGACTTCATGAAGCTCACCCCGGACCGCTACATCCACGAACTGCTCGTCGAACGCCTGCACGTGGTGGAAGTGGTGGTGGGGGAGAACTTCACCTTCGGCAAGAAGGCTGCCGGAACCGTCGACACCCTCCGCAGGGCCGGGGATCGGTTGGGTTTCGCGGTGGACGCGGTGTCCCTGGTCGCCGAGCACCATCTGAGCGAGACCGTGACCTTCTCGTCCACCTACGTCCGGGCCTGCGTCGACGCAGGCGATGTGGTGGCCGCCGCCGAGGCGCTGGGCCGGGCGCACCGGGTAGAAGGTGTGGTCGTCCGCGGCGAGGGACGCGGTAAGGGCATGGGCTATCCGACCGCCAACGTCGCGCCGCCAATGCACTCGGCGATCCCCGCCGATGGCGTCTATGCCGCCTGGTTCACGGTGCTCGGCCGACCGTGGGTCGCCGCGAAGGCCGGACCCGGCCCCGGGACTGCGCCGATCGTGCCGGGTGAACGTTCGATGGCCGCGGTGTCCGTGGGCACTAACCCGACATTCTCCGGACGCACCCGCACAGTGGAGGCCTTCGTCCTGGACACGTCCGCGGATCTGTACGGCCAGCATGTCGCGGTGGACTTCGTCGCCCGAATCCGTGGGCAGAAGAAATTCGGCTCCGTCGACGACCTTATCGAGGCCATGGGCCGCGATACCGATAAGGCTCGCGGCATTTTGGCGGCGCAGTCCTGACCCGGTAGTCTCATCTACGTGCGCTGCAGTCCGCGGTGGCCACGGCACGATCATTATTCGCGGTACTGAAAAAGACGGGGTATTTCGCGTGGCGCTGACTACCGAGCAGAAAAAAGAGATCCTGGGCTCCTACGGCCTGCACGAAACCGATACCGGATCGCCGGAAGCTCAGGTCGCGATGCTGACCAAGCGCATCTCCGACCTCACCGAGCACCTCAAGACCCACAAGCACGATCACCACTCCCGCCGCGGGCTGCTGCTGCTTGTTGGCCGCCGTCGCCGGCTGCTCAAGTACGTCGCGAAGGTGGACATCGAGCGGTACCGGTCGCTCATCGAACGCCTCGGCCTGCGTCGCTGACCACGGATCGGCGCCGGACTCCGGCGGTGTAGCATCAGTACCGTTATGAGCCGTTCACCGGCTCGAACACCCGGTGCGGTGCGCGCACATCAGCGCGTGGCGTTCCTGCGTCTCCCTAGCGAGACTCCCTGATCGGGCGGTCTTCGGTAGTGGCTGCCGGGCTGTTTTCCCACCCCGGCCGCTTCGATCGACGGCCGTAGCCGCATCCGGGGGCTTTCCTAGGTTCTCGGCATACCCGAGTTCACTGTGGCGACGCGAAACATCTGAAGAGTGAATCCCCAGAAAGGCTGTACGGACCTTTATGTCTGTAGCAGAAATCGACGAAGGCGTGTTCGAAGCAACCGCCACCATCGACAACGGGAGCTTCGGCACCCGCACCATCCGATTCGAGACCGGCCGGCTGGCCCAACAGGCCGCCGGCGCCGTCGTCGCCTACTTGGACGACGAAACCATGCTGCTGTCGGCGACCACCGCCGGCAAGACGCCCAAGGAGCATTTCGACTTCTTCCCGCTGACCATCGACGTGGAGGAGCGGATGTACGCCGCGGGCCGCATCCCCGGCTCGTTCTTCCGCCGCGAGGGACGGCCGTCCACCGACGCCATCCTCACCTGCCGGCTGATCGACCGGCCGCTGCGCCCGACGTTCGTCTCCGGTCTTCGCAACGAGATCCAGGTCGTCGTGACGATTCTGAGCCTCGATCCCAACGATCTCTACGACGTGCTGGCCATCAACGCCGCGTCAGCGTCCACCCAGATCGCGGGCCTGCCGTTCACCGGTCCGGTGGGCGGTGTTCGCGTCGCACTGATCCCGGGGGCAACCGGCGGTGGTCAGTGGGTGGCTTTCCCAACGGTCGCGCAACTTGAGGGCGCGGTCTTCGACATGGTCGTCGCTGGCCGCAAGACGGGCTCAGGCGATTCGGCCGACGTCGCGATCATGATGGTTGAAGCCGAGGCGACCGACAATGTCATCGATCTCATCGCCGGTGGCGCCA
>CAIWCQ010000404.1 GCA_903911165.1 uncultured Actinomycetes bacterium
CCTCGTCGTCAAGGAATAGATGCGACGATTCCCCCTACTGTCGACGAACTGGAAGGCTGTCGACGAACTGGAAGGCTGTCGACGAACTGGAAGGCTGTCGACGAACTGGAAGGTGGAACCATGATCGGCACCCCACGGCTCGCCGCGTCGCTGGCGATCGCGGCGGTAGTGCTCGGCGGCTGCAGCCAGTCGACGGCGGCGCCGGAGATTCCGGTGGCACCCGTTCCGGCCGAGGATCCGGCACCCGCCCCGCCACCTGCCCCCGCCCCCAGCCCGCCGGGGGCGCAGCCCCGACTGGCAGCCGAACCCGCGCAGATCGCCGACGATCTGGTGGCGGACGAACTCGCCCTGCGCAATCCGTCGACGCCGGAGCCGGCACTGGTAGCCGCCGCACGCCGTCAGCAGGCGGCTTACCGCGCCATCGGGCGAAACCCCGACTGGGACGCAATCGCTCGGGAGCGCATCCCTGCGGATCTGCTATTCGCCTACGACCGCAACGTCGACGCCCGCCGGCAACTCAACGCGATGGCACCGCCGCGGCCCGACACACTGCCCCCGTGGCGCATTGTGGCGCCGGCTCCCGCCGAGGAACTGCTGGGCTACTACCGCGAAGCCGAGGCGGCCACCGGTGTCGGCTGGAACTACCTGGCCGCCATCAACCTGATTGAGACCCGCCTCGGCAGCATCGCCGGGGTCAGTACCGCCGGCGCTCAGGGGCCGATGCAGTTCATGCCGCCGACGTGGGCCGCCTACGGCCAAGGTGATGTCAACGCGCCGCGCGATGCCATCATGGCCGCCGGGCGCTATCTGGCCGAGAGCGGTTTCGCGACCAACCGCGACCGCGCCCTCTTCGCCTACAACAACGCAAACGCCTACGTCCGCGCGGTCAGTGACTACGCGGCTGTGCTCGACGCCGACCCCGCCGCATTCGCCGGCTACTACCGATGGGACGTGTACTACTACACGACCGCGGGGGAGGTGCTGCTGCCCATCGGGTTTGCCGAGTCCACCCGCATACCGGTGGCCGACTATCTGGCGACACATCCGCAGTAGAAGCGCCCTGACATCTAAAGATGTCTCAGCCGAAGACGCTGTCGACGAAGGTTTCGCTGCCCTGCTTCCAGGCCACGACAAAGTTCCCAACGTTGTCTCGACTGATCGCCAGGCCCGGGCAAAACCAGCTTGCCTCGCCGGTGAAGAAGTGCGGGGAGCCGATCACGCCGCGCGCTCTGCCCTCGTCCCAGTCGGCCCGGACCGCCGACTCGGTGGTGTCGGCGTCAAGGGGGTCAAGGCCGAAGCGGGCCGCGATCGCCGCGACCACCTCGGGTCGCCCGATGTCGAGGCCGTGTTCGAACACCGCGTCGCGCAGTGCCATGCCGACGGTTTCGCTCAACGCCGCGTCGCCGGTGCGGTCGGCGGCGGCGGTGAGTGCGAATGCAGTCATCGAGGTCTTCGGGAACGCCTCGACCGAGAAGCCCTTGAACAGATCAGGACGTACCGAGCCACGCAGTGCGGTGATCTCGGCATCGATGTGGTCCGGATCCAGCGGCTTGCCGTTGATCAATTCCAGCGGCCAGGCCCGGATGCGAAGGTGCGGCTCATCCAGGCCCCGCTCAGCGCGTCGGTCGATCAGTGTGTGCAACCCGACGTGAGTGAACGGGCACAGGATGTCGGCGAATACCTCAACGGTGCGCATGGCCGCAGAATAGCCGGGCGCTAGACCGTTCCAATGATGCGACTGGTGGACAGTTCGTTGAGGTAGACCTCCAGGTCGGTGTAGCCGACGGCGGACAACGTGCGGGCGTTGGTGTTGGCGACGCTGGGGTTGGTTCCCTTGGTGATCTCCCAGGAATCGGGCATGCCGTCGCTGTCGGTGTCGGTCGGCGCGGCCGGCGCCGGACCGGTGAAGGCCGGCCGCAGCGCGTCCCCGGCGGGGTTGGTGTTGGGTGCCGCACCCGAGATGGTGTTGCTGGCGACGAAACTCATCAAGCGAGTGTCCATCGGATCGCGCGGCCAGGCGCCGGCGTTAGTGAGCAGGTAGGTGCGCAACTGGTCGGTCGGTGTGTAGGTGATCGTCGGGAAGGGGTGCCGCGTGATCCGGGCCTGGGCTCGCCGCGAGGTGGCATCCGGACTGGTCTCGGCGGGATAGTCGTTGCAGCAGTAAAACAATTGGTAATCCGACCGCGACGGGTAGAGGTTCATCTTGTTGCCGCTGACGAAGAGTTCGTTGCGGGCGACGTTGAGGATCTGATCGTCGAACATGCCGTATTGGAAGCTGTTGGCGGTGTGGAAAAGGTTGTTGACCGCATTGAGTTTCCAGTAGATCGGTTGTCCGCCGGCGACAGCAGTATCCACGCCCAGGGCGACGAAGAATCGCGGATCCCAGTACAGATTGTTCGACAGTTCCAAATTCATGAAGGAGTTGGCCGCGGCGGCGGACTCACGGCTGCCCTCGGGTAGCCGTCCTTCGATGCGGTTGAACACGTTGTGGTGCAGCGAGACGTTGTCCAGGCCGAAGCCATGGGCCGGGTTGGAGTAGTTCATCAGGATTCCGCCGTAGAACGAGTGTGAGCCAACGGTTTCGGCGAGGATCGTGTTCTGCACCGTGATGTTGTTGGAGTAGGAGATCTCGATCGCCTCGTCGATGGCGTTGCCGATGGATACGTGATCCACGATCGCGTTGCGGGTGTAGCGCAAGCGCAATCCGTCATCGGCCGGGCCAGTGGCACCCGGCCGGATGCGGATGTGCTGCAGGATCCAGTTCTCGGCGAAATCTGCCGGAGCTTGAACGGCCTGGTCCTGATACGGACTTTCGTCAGTGACAAACCCGCGGATGGTGATACCGCCCGGCGAGGTTTGTCCGGCGATGGTCACATTGCCGTTCGTCAGGTGGATCTGGGTGTCGATCAGACCGCTGACCTTGAACAGGATGTATCTCGCACCGGGTTGGTCGATGGCCCACTGCAGGGAGCCAGCGCCGTCGGCGTTGAGGTTGGTGACGTAGACAACGCTGCCACCGCGGCCGCCGGTGGCGTTGGCGCCGAACCCTTCGGCTCCGGGGAACGCCGCGAGTGGGGTTGACGCGTCGGGAGTCGGGCTGACCGCCACCGTCACCGCAGTACTGGCCGTACCGCCGCGGCCATCGACGACGGTCACGGTGAAGCCGTCCGCACGATCCGCCGCGGTCGCACCGGTGGCCGCCGCAGTGTTTCGCGCGGCGACGGTCGGGGTGTAGGTGAACGCACCGGTGCCCGCGTTGATGATGATCGCGCCCTTGGCCGTCGTCGTCGGGGCGCTATAGGTCAACGTGTCACCGTCGGCGTCGGTGGCGCTAACAATGCCGGTCACCACACCCGTGGTGGCATTCGGCGTTCCCACCACCGGGGTGCTCAACACCGGCGCGCGATTGGCCGGGGCTACCGCGGGGCTGATCGCCACGGTGATCGCAGCAGTCGCGGTACCGCCGTGGCCATCGGTCACGGTGACGGTGAAGCCGTCCGCGCGATCCGCAGGCGTCGCACCCGGTGCCGCCGCGGTGTTCCGCGCGGCAATGGTCGGCGTGTAGGTGAACGCACCGGTGCCCGCGTTGATGATGATCGCGCCCTTGGCCGTCGTCGTCGGGGCGCTATAGGTCAACG
>CAIWCQ010000405.1 GCA_903911165.1 uncultured Actinomycetes bacterium
CGGCCTGGCCGGTGGTCACCGCGACACCGCGACGGTGACCGTGTTCAACAACGTCGATATGACCGCCGACGTCGTCGGGGACTTCACCGTGCTGACCTACAACGTCTCCGGCATGCCGTTCCCGTTCTCGAACGGCGCATGGCCGAGAATCACCAACACCCTCGAAATCGGTTCGCGGATCACCGATTTCGACATCGTCAACGTTCAGGCCGATATCGCCTACCATCCGTTCCTGATCGCCGACGCGATCTTCCCCGACCGGACCGCACCCTCGGCCCCAGCGTGGGCGTGGCCGGTCTCGGATGGGTTGAACTCGCTGTCCGCCTACGACATCGAGAGCCTGAACCGGCAGTCGTGGACCAACCGGCCGGATCTGTTCAACCCGGGCGGCTTCACCTATACCCGTCAGCACATCCCGGGTGGGTCGTCGGTCGACGTCTACAACGTCGACACCAGTGGCGGGGCGATGACCAACGACGAGATCGCCCAACTGTCGACGTTCCTCAGTGCAAACTCCATCGGCCGGGCGGTGATCGTCACCGGCGACTTCGGCCAGCTGTACTCCGATCCCGGGCAGACGCTGAGCGCGTTCGCCGCCGCCAACGGCCTCACCGACGCCTGGGTGCAGGTCGAGTACGCCGGCACCGCGCCCACCGACGCGGCTACGTGCGCTTACGACGACAGTTGCGAACAGCGCGACAAGGTCTTCTACCGCGATGCCGCGCCGCTGAATCCGAGCGACCCGGCGACGAGTCCGGTGCGGTTGCAGGCAGTGGCCTACACCAACGAGGGAATGAACTTCCGCAACGACGACGGTCAGGACCTCGCCGCGAGTCGCCCGCAGTCGGTCACGTTCGGCTACAGCGTCGACGCGATCGGGCCGATGAATGTCGACCTGGCCAACTGGATGGCTGAGCTGCCGGCACTCTCGACGTTGCCGCTGACGCTGCTTCCGATCCCCGGAACGCATGACTCGGGTAGCTACGGGATCACCCCTAGATCACCGTGGGCGCTGACCGGCAAGGACCAATTCGGTTCTCTCACTGAGCTTCCCGGCTTCCTGCAGGACCTTATCGTCAAGCCGATTGCGGCCGGCTGGGGCAAGACCCAGTCCAAGGATCTCTACGAGCAGTTCTCCGACGGTATCCGCTACGTCGACCTGCGGCTGACCAACGAACCCGACGGCACGGTCTATCTCGAACACGGGCTGATCTCGGTTCCCTTCGCTGACGCCGTCGACGACATCGCCGCCTTCGCCACCGAACATCCGAAGGAAGCGCTCGTCATCTACATCCAGGGCATCAAGAACTTCACCCCGATCACCCACGCCGAAGTCATCGGGCAGATGGATGCCGCGTTCGGGTCGCGGATGGTTCCGCGCGTGCTGGGCACCTCGGCGACGCTGAATGACCTGTGGGCGATCGACAAGAACGTCATCGTCGTCTACAACAACGCCGACGTTGTCGCCGTCGACGAGAATCTGTGGCCTGACGAGACGCTGTACCGGCCGTGGCCCAACGTCGCGTCGGTGCCGGCACTGCTGGTCGGCAACGAGACCAATGCGATCAACCGCCCGCCGGCGTCGATCTGGGGTCTGTTCGGCGAGCCGACACCTAGCCTGACCAACTACGCCACCGGCCTGCTGACCATCGGACCGCAGAACATCGAGCAGTTCATGTTCAACGTGCACGGCCCCGTGCAGGACTGGATGCGGGTGAACTTCAAGAACAGCGTCAACCTCGTCACCGCCGATTGGTATCAGCTGTTCTGGCCGGCGGGCTCGACCTTCGCCCGCGACTCCGTCGGCGCGGTGTATGAAACCCTGGGCTCGCGCCTGACCGGTGTTGGCCTCGGAGTGCTGTGAGCCGCCACGGCCAGATCCCCCAGGCGCCGCGGCCAGATCCCCCAAGCGCCGCGGCCAGATAGAGTGCGCAGAATGCGGGCATGGCGATGGCGGATGGGTGCCGGACTTATCGCAGCGGCGATCGCGGTCGCCCCGGCGGCGCTCGCCGATGACATCCCCCCGCCGGCCGATGATCTGAGTGGTTTTCCGCTGGCGCCGGGCAACTATCAAACGAGTACCGACCGGTCCTACTACGGCTGGGTTTTCTTCACCACCCCCGACGGCCGGTCATGCGGTATCGCCCCCAACGGCGGCGGAATCGGCTGTGACGCGGTGCCCTCCGATGCGCCGGCGGGCACCAATCAGACTTTCGCCGACGCCGCCGACCCCGCCCAATACCGTTACTCGGACACCCTCGTTTTCACCCGCGGCGCCCAGGTGCTTCCTGCGGGCGAACGCGTCCAGACCGTCGGCGGCGCGTGCGCCGTCGACTACCAGGGTGCGGTGCACTGCCAGACGCAGGGCGATCACGGATTCATCCTGTCCAGCGCCACCGGCGTGCTCTGGTAATCGTTCGGCTGCGTTCTAGACAGCGACAACAGGGTCTAGACGGCGACAACCGTCAGGATCTGCTCGAGGCCTGCAAAGTCGCCGGCATTGCGGGTGTAGAGAGGCATGCCCGCGGCTAACGCGGTTGCGGCGATGAGTAGGTCGGCGGCGCGCGGACGCGGCTGACGGCCGGCGGCGTAGATCCTCCCGTAGGCCCGCGCGCAGTCACCGTCGACGGGAACGGGTTCCACCCACGACTCGAGTTGCTGCAACCGGTCTTGGCGTCGCGCCCGTTCGGCGGGGTCGTCGGTGGCGTGTGGGCCCGCGGACAGCTCGGCCATCGTCACCGCGCTGACGGACGCCTCATCGGCACCAGTTCGCCAACCGGAACACCATTGCGAGTCACGATGAATGCTTCGCCCTCGTCGAGGCGGCGCATGATGTCACCGCTGTTGTTGCGCAACTCGCGTTGACTGATCTCGCTGCTCACGCCCCGACCGTAGCGCATGTGCGACACCAATAATGATCTGGCGCTCACAGCTCTAACGCCCGGCGCAGCCC
>CAIWCQ010000406.1 GCA_903911165.1 uncultured Actinomycetes bacterium
AAGATGGGCATCTCCACGGTGGCCTCCTACACCGGAGCCCAGTTGTTCCAAGCCATCGGGATTTCCCAAGCCGTGCTCGACGAGTACTTCACCGGCCTGTACTGCCCGATGGGCGGGATCGAACTCGATGACATCGCCGCCGACGTCGCCTCCCGCCACGCGTTGGCCTACCTCGACCGGCCCGACGAACGCGCGCATCGTGAACTTGAGGTGGGCGGGGAGTACCAGTGGCGCCGCGAGGGCGAGTACCACCTGTTCAACCCCGACACCGTGTTCAAACTTCAGCACTCCACCCGAACCGGGCAGTATTCGATTTTCAAGGAGTACAGCCGGCTGATCGACGATCAGAGCGAGAAGATGGCCTCGCTGCGCGGTCTGATGAAATTCAAGACCGGCATGCGCCCCGCAGTGCCCATTGCCGAGGTTGAATCCGCCGCCGAGATCGTCAAGCGGTTCTCCACCGGTGCGATGAGCTATGGCTCAATCTCAGCTGAGGCGCATGAGACTTTGGCGATCGCGATGAATCGGCTTGGTGCCCGGTCGAACTCTGGCGAGGGCGGCGAAGCGGTCAGTCGGTTCACCCCCGATCCGAACGGCGACTCACGCCGCAGTGCCATTAAGCAGGTGGCGTCCGGCCGCTTCGGCGTGACAAGCCACTACCTGAGCAACTGCACCGACATCCAAATCAAGATGGCCCAAGGAGCCAAACCCGGCGAGGGCGGTCAGCTTCCAGGCCACAAGGTCTATCCGTGGGTTGCCGAGGTCCGGCACTCGACGCCCGGGGTCGGGTTGATTTCGCCGCCGCCGCACCATGACATCTACTCCATCGAGGATCTCGCACAACTGATCCACGACCTTAAGAACGCCAACCCGGCGGCCCGCATCCACGTCAAACTGGTCAGCGAGAACGGCGTCGGGACGGTGGCGGCCGGGGTGTCCAAGGCGCATGCCGATGTGGTGCTGATCTCCGGTCATGACGGCGGCACCGGCGCGACTCCGCTGACGTCGATGAAGCATGCCGGTGCGCCGTGGGAACTGGGCCTGGCTGAGACCCAGCAGACGCTGCTGCTCAATGGGCTTCGCGACCGGATCGTCGTGCAGGTCGACGGCCAACTTAAGACCGGCCGCGATGTGGTGATCGCGGCCCTGCTGGGCGCCGAGGAGTTCGGCTTCGCGACCGCGCCACTGGTGGTGTCAGGCTGCATCATGATGCGGGTCTGCCACCTGGACACCTGCCCGGTGGGGGTGGCCACTCAGAACCCGGTGCTGCGCAAGCGTTTCAACGGCCAGCCGGAATTCGTCGAAAACTTCTTCATGTTTATTGCCGAAGAGGTCCGCGAACTGATGGCCGAGCTGGGCTTCCGGACTGTCAATGAGATGGTCGGACAGGTCAACGCGCTGGACACCACCACAGCCGTCGCGCATTGGAAGGCGCACAAACTCGACCTCACACCGGTGCTGCACGAGGCTGAATCGGCGTTCATGAATCAGGATCTCTACTGCAGTTCGCGGCAGGATCACGGCTTGGGTAAGGCTTTGGATCAACAACTGATAGCCCAGTGCCAGGAAGCTCTGGATTCAGGTACCCCGGTGCGGTTCGCGATGAAGATCACCAACACCAATCGCACGGTCGGAACCATGCTCGGTCATGAGGTGACGAAAGCCTATGGCGCCCATGGCCTTCCGGACGGCACCATCGACATCACTTTTGACGGCTCGGCCGGCAACAGCTTCGGGGCTTTCGTTCCCAAGGGCATCACCCTGCGCGTGCACGGCGATGCCAACGACTACGTCGGTAAGGGGCTGTCCGGTGGTCGAATAGTGCTGCGCCCCAGCGATCGTGCGCCGCAGGACTACGTGGCGGAAGACAACATCATCGGCGGCAACGTCATCCTGTTTGGCGCCACCAGTGGCGAGGCCTTCATCCGGGGCACGGTGGGCGAACGGTTCGCCGTCCGCAACTCCGGTGCGCACGCTGTCGTCGAGGGTGTGGGTGATCACGGCTGCGAGTACATGACCGGCGGCAAGGTGGTGATCCTGGGACCGACGGGGCGTAACTTCGCCGCAGGTATGTCCGGCGGTGTGGCTTACGTCTACGATCCCGACGGCCTTCTGCCGGGCAACCTCAATGCCGAGATGGTCGACATCGACGAGTTCGCCGATGCTGACGTCGATTGGCTGCACGACATCCTGGTGGCTCATCGTGACATCACCGATTCGGCAGTCGCCCAGCGCATTCTGGCCGACTGGCCCCGCCGCGCGGGGGATTTCGTGAAGGTTATGCCGCGTGATTACAAGCGCGTACTGGCTGCCATTGCCGAGGCCGAGCGCATCGGAGCGGATGTCGACGAGATGATCATGGCGGCCTCTCGTGGCTGATCCGAATGGCTTCCTGAAGTACACCCGCCGCGAGACACCGCGTCGGCGGCCTGTTCCACTGCGTCTGCGCGACTGGAACGAGGTGTACGAGGATTTCGATCACGAGGCCCTTCAGCAGCAGGCATCACGCTGCATGGACTGTGGAATCCCGTTCTGCCACAACGGCTGTCCACTGGGCAACC
>CAIWCQ010000407.1 GCA_903911165.1 uncultured Actinomycetes bacterium
GGTATTCCGATCCTGTACCCGTGGGCGAACCGGCTCAGCGCCAATGGCTACGCGGTCGACGGCGGCGCGGTGACGCTGACCCCCGGAGTCGGCGGAGTGCGCTCCGACGAGCACGGCCTGGTGATCCACGGCGTGCTTGCCGCCTATCCCGGCTGGCTGGTCACCGAACAGGAGGAGAACCGGTTCGTCGCCGACCTCGACTACGGCGGCCAGCCGCGTCTGCTTTCCAGCTTCCCGTTTCCGCATGTGGTCACCCTCGACATCACGCTCGCCGACCGAGCGCTGTCGATTGAGACCACGGTGACCCCGACCACGGCGGCGTCGGTCCCGCTGTGTTTCGGGTTTCACCCGTATCTCAACATCCCGGATGTTCCGCGGTCGCAGTGGCGCCTGGAGACTCCGCCGCTGCGTCACCTGCCGGTGGATAACTGGGGTATCCCGACCGGAGCGTCAGAGGAGTGGCCCGCCACGTCGGAGGAGTTGGGCGACAAGACATTCGACGACGGATTCGACGAAGTGCCGCAGGGTGCGACCTTCGCTCTCTCCGGCGGGGGCCGCCGCATCGAGGTCATCTTTGACAGCGGCTACCCGGCGGCGCAGATTTTCGCACCCGGTAACGACAGCGTCGTCGGCATCGAACCGATGGCCGCCCCGACCAACGCGCTACGCAAGGGCGGCTACGGCGTCGCAGTGCCGGGCCGGCCCGCCGTCGCGAAGTTCACCATCCGGGCGGTGTAGCCGAACACCAGTTGTCGCCGAGCAACTCAGCGGCCGCGCCGAGGTTTCCAGACGACCATCGCGGTACTCTTCGGCACCAGGGCCAGTTCGCGGCGCGGCGGGGAGCGAAAGGCCGCCAGTTCCTCGCCCATCTCGGCGATCCGCGACTGCAACGCATCAACCTGATTGCTCAATTCGATGATCCGTTTGATCCCGGCGAGGTTTACACCCTCACGCTGAGAAAGCCGCTGAATCTCGCGAAGCAGTATCACGTCACGCTCGGAATAGCGGCGCCCGCCGCCGGCGCTGCGTTCAGGGCTCACCAACCCGAGGCGGTCATAGGTCCGCAGGGTCTGGGCGTGCATTCCGGCCAACTCGGCGGCAACGGAAATCAAGAAGGTGCGACCGCCGTCGGAGTCCGGATTCATGGCCGGTTACCCGCCCAACCGGCGCGTGGGTTGAAGCCGCTGGACTGTTCGGCGGCGGCATAGGCCTGCAGTGCCTCGAGGGCGTCACCCTCCAGCGCCGGCGGGACCGCAACTTTCACCGTCACCAGCAGGTCGCCCTTGCCACCGCTGCGTTTGGGCACACCGCGCCCGCGCACACGAAGGATCCGCCCGTCGGCGGTGCCCTTGGGCACCTTCACGCCGACCTTGCCGTCCAGCGTCGGCACCGAAAGCGTAGTGCCCAAAGCTAATTCAGTGAAACTCACCGGAACAGAAACCGTCAGATCGTCACCGTCGCGGCCGAAGACCTTGTCCGAGCGCACGTGCACGGTGACATAGAGGTCACCCGACGGCGCGCCCCGCAGGCCGGCCTCGCCCTGCCCGGCCAGCCGGATCCGCTGACCGTCCTCGACACCGGGCGGGATACGGACGTTGATGGTCCGGGTTCGCGTCGTCACCCCGGTGCCGCGGCACTCATCGCAGGGATTCTCGATCAGCGACCCGCTGCCCCGGCATTCGGTACAGGGTTCAGAGAATCCAAACGCACCCTGATTGCGGCTGATCACGCCGGATCCGTTGCACCCTGCGCAGACCTTAGGGCTGGTGCCCGGACGCGCGCCGCTGCCGTGACAATTCGTGCACGGCGCCGGGCTGGTCAACCGCAGCGGCATCGCCACGCCCTTGGTGGCTTCCAGGAAGTCGAGTTGGGTCTCGGTCTCCAGATCCTGTCCGCGCCGCGGCCGGCTGGGCCGGGGCGCGGCGCCGCCGCGGCCGAACAACCCGCCGAACAGGTCACCGATATTGGCGCCGCCGTCTTGGCCGGCAGCACCGAACAGGTCGTTGAGGTTGAAGCCGCCGGAGCCGTCATCGCCACCGCTGAAGCCACCGCCACCCCCACCGTTGAAGCGGCGGCCGAATCCGCCGCCGGCGAACATCCGGCGGGTCTCGTCGTACTCCTTGCGCTTGTCCTTGTCGAGCAGGACGTCCTTGGCCTCCCCGACGGCCTTGTAACGGTCCTCGGCGGCGGCATCGTTCGGGTTACGGTCCGGATGATTCTCCGCGAGCAGCTTGCGAGCGACCCGCTTGATCTCGTCGTCCTTGGCATCGGAGGAGACGCCGAGGACTTTGTAGAAGTCCTTCTCAACCCATTCTCGTTGAACCATGCGGCGTCACCTCCTCGCTGTGATTACTGATCTGATTCTGCGGTCTCGTCGGCCTCGACACTGTCGACCACGCCGACGAGGGCGTGCCTGAGCACCTGTTCGCCCAGTCTGTAGCCCCGCCGCATGACGTGACCGATCACCGGGTCGGAGCCCTCGCCCTCGTGCTGGACAGCCTCGTGCAGCGACGGATCGAACTGCTCACCCTCGACGCCGAACGCCGCCAGCCCCAACCCCGTCAGCACCGCCTCGAGTTTGTCGGCCACCGCCTTGAGTGGACTCGACTCCAGATCGCCGTGACTGCGGGCCCGATCCAGGTCATCGAGAACTGGAAGTAACTGGCCGACCACAACGGCCTTTGCGCGTTCGCCGGCCACCTCATGATCGCGCAGGGCGCGTTTGCGGTAGTTGGCGAAGTCGGCTTGGACCCGTTGCAAATCGCCGAGCAATTCGGCCGCCTTGTCGGCCTCCTCCGGCGACTCACCGGGGAAGGCCCCCGGCACCGGCCCACCGAGGGCCGGGCCGGAGACATGTCCCGAGTCGCTTCGCTCCTGCCCGCCGGGATCGCGTATCTCCCCGGTCTGCGGGTCGACGCGGCGTTTGTCGGTGACGGTCACCGGCTCGTCGCGTTCCCGATCCTGACCAGGGTGACTCACTTGGACTCCTGATCGTCCCCGACGACCTCGTCCTCAACGACTTCGGCGTCCACGACATCGTCTGCCGACGATCCGCCGCCGCCGGCAGCCTGCTCCGCTTGGGCAGAGGCGTAGATGGCCTCACCGAGAGACTGACTCTCCCGGCCGAGTTTCTCCATCGCCGTCTTGATCGCTGAGATGTCGGAGCCGCCCAGGGCGGTCTTGGCCTCGGTGATCGCGTCGTCGACCTTGACGAGGGTCTCCTCCGGCACATTCGCCCCGGCTCCGCCTTCCGAACCGGCCCGCTGTTCGGCGACGAACTTCTCCGTCTGGTAGACCAGCGACTCCGCCTGGTTACGGACGTCAGCCTCCTCACGGCGTTTCCGGTCCTCGTCGGCGTGCACCTCGGCATCCTTGATCATCCGGTCGATCTCCTCCTTGGACAGGCCGGAGCCTTCCTGGATCTTGATCGTGTTCTCCTTGCCGGTGCCCTTGTCCTTGGCCGTGACGTGCACGATGCCGTTGGCGTCGATGTCGAAGATGACCTCGATCTGGGGCACGCCGCGCGGAGCCGGCGGGATACCGGTCAGCTCGAAGCTGCCGAGCAGCTTGTTGTGCCCGGCGATCTCGCGCTCACCCTGATAGACCTGGATCTGCACCGACGGCTGGTTGTCGTCGGCGGTGGTGAAGGTCTCCGACCGCTTGGTCGGGATGGTGGTGTTGCGTTCGATCAGCTTGGTCATCACCCCGCCCTTGGTCTCGATACCGAGGCTCAGCGGCGTAACGTCAAGCAGCAGAACGTCTTTCACCTCGCCCTTGAGCACACCTGCTTGCAGAGCCGCTCCGACCGCCACCACTTCGTCAGGGTTGACGCCCTTGTTCGGCTCCTTGCCGCCGGTCATCTCCTTCACCAGATCCGACACCGCCGGCATCCGGGTCGAGCCACCCACCATCACCACGTGATCGATGTCGGCCACCGGAATTCCAGCGTCTGCGATCACCGACTGGAAGGGCGCCCGGGTGCGGTCCAGCAGATCCTGAGTGATCTTCTGGAACTCCGCGCGGGTCAGTTGCTCGTCGAGGAACAGCGGGTTCTTCTCCGCATCGACGGTGATGTAGGGCAGGTTGATCGAGGTGGACTGACCCGAGCTCAGCTCGATCTTGGCCTTCTCGGCGGCTTCGCGCAGCCGCTGCATCGCCATCTTGTCCTTCGTGAGATCGATGCCGGCCGAGGCCTTGAACTTGTCGACGAGCCATTCGACGATCCGGTCGTCCCAGTCGTCGCCACCGAGGTGGTTGTCGCCGGAGGTCGCACGAACCTCGACGACGCCGTCGCCGATTTCGAGCAGCGACACATCGAAGGTGCCGCCACCAAGGTCGAAGACCAGGATGGTCTGTTCCTTGTTGCCCTTGTCCAGGCCATAGGCCAGTGCCGCGGCGGTGGGCTCGTTGACGATCCGCAGCACGTTCAAACCGGCGATCTGGCCGGCCTCCTTGGTGGCCTGACGCTGGGCGTCATTGAAGTAGGCGGGAACCGTGATCACCGCGTCGACGATGTCCTCGCCGAGGTAGCTTTCCGCGTCGCGCTTGAGTTTCTGCAGCGTGCGAGCGCTGATCTCCTGAGCGGTGTAGTCCTTGCCGTCGATCTCGACGGACCAGTCGGTGCCCATGTGGCGCTTGACCGACCGGATGGTGCGGTCGACGTTGGTGACCGCCTGGTTCTTGGCGGGCTGGCCGACCAGCACCTCGCCATTGCGCGCAAAGGCCACCACCGACGGTGTGGTGCGGGATCCCTCGGAGTTGGCGACGACGACAGGGTCGCCACCCTCGAGAACCGCGACGACGGAGTTGGTGGTCCCGAGGTCGATACCGACCGCACGAGCCATGTTGTTTTCCTCCTGCTAGATGTGTTTGCGATACGACTGATCTGAGCGAACCGGACTCAAGCTTGCTGGCGGATGCGGGTGCTGTCAACCAACAGTTGAGTCATGCAGGCTCAAGTTGTCGATTAGAGTAACCGCAGCGTTCCGGGTTTTGTTCCCCGCACGGCCGTCGGGGCTGCTCAGGCTACCCAGGCTGTAGTCTGGCCCGACGGAATCAATTCCGCGGGAGTCCGGGGCAACCGGTCTGAGAAGGCAACACACCGCGTCGCCGACCGCCAAACCGTCCGGGTAATGCCGGGCAGGGAGCGCTAAACATGACTGTTCTCTTCACGGTATGGGGCTACGACGTCACGGCGATCGAACTCGCCTCGGTGGTCCTGGCGTTTTTGGCCATCGGCCTCGGTATCCGCGGGACCCGCTGGACCTGGCCCTTCTATTTCCTATCGAGCCTGCTTTACGGCTGGCTGTTCATACAGTTCGACCTGTTCGCCTCCGCGGCGATGCAGTTGATCTTTATGGCCGCGGCGATCTGGGGCTGGTTCTCCTGGGGCCGTGAGGGCGTTCGAACGCCGAGTCGCCTCACGTCGGTGGCCCGGATCCGCGGACTCGTCGGGGCCGCTGTCCTGTGGGTTTTGGTGGTGCCGTTGCTGGCGAGCGTGGGCGGCGCGGCGACCTGGGGAGATGCCTTCATGCTGGTGGGGTCATTGGCCGGGCAGCTGCTGATGGTCCTGCAGAAAACCGAAACCTGGCCGGTGTGGATCGTGGTGAACACCGTCGGCGCGGTGCTCTACGCCAGCCAGGGCCTGTACTTCACGTCGCTGTTCTACGCGGTCCTGATCCTGATGGCCGTCGCCGGCTGGCGGGCATGGTCAGCTCGCACCCCCACCGAGACGCTCGCGTCACCGGCGCCCGCCGGTGCCTGACCCAGCCGGCGGCCTGATCGGCGTCGTGGGCGGGGAGTCAACCGGCAAGTCGACGCTGGCGGCGGCACTGGGGATGCGGCTGCCGGCGATTGTCGTGCCCGAGTACCTGCGGACCTGGGTAGAGCACCATCGCGGGCGGGTGCCCCAGTCCGGTGAACAGGCCGAGATCATGGCCGCGCACCGGGCGGCGGAGGTGTCGGGGATGCTGGAGGCGGAGCGCTCAGGGCTGTCCTGGGTGGTCTCCGACAGCGGTCCGCTCATGACGGCCGTGTACAGCATCCAGTACTACGACGACCCCTCGCTGCTGCCCCTGGCTATCGAATGGACGGCGCACAACGACCTGATCCTCTGGTGCCAGGATGACTTTCCCTGGCAGCCCGACCCCCAGCGCGACGGCTCGCATGCTCGCGCCACGTCCCAGCAACTGCTCGCCGAGATTTTCGCCGCGCACCCTGAAGTACCGATGCTGGAAGTACGCGGTGCGTTCGACGAGCGCATCGAGACCATCATGGACGCGGTCCGCCCCGGCCGGGCTGGGTCGGGTTGACGGCGCGGAGGTTACAGGGGCGCGGACCGCATGGGCTCGATCGAAAAGTCAGCCCGCACTTGCTCGAGTGGCAGGTGTGCGATCGCAAGATGATCCACCTGACTGAGATCGACGGTGCATTTCGCGCCTCGCTGCAGACCTTCACCCAGAAACTCGGGAACACCCTTGCGATCGAGGGTGGCCACTTTCGCACGGATGTCGCCGTGGTTCAACACACCAGATTCGTGAATCGACATGGTCAGCAGAAACTCAAGCCAGTTGTGGTGTGAATCGTTGGTCGCAAGCAAAAATCCGGATCGCGCAATCTCTCCGGGGGCGGTCGGCTCATAGCCGGTGATGACGTGGTTCATGTCGTGGTTGACGTAGTGAGCCGGCAGATTGGTGTCGTCACCGGGAAGCTCAATGTTGTTGCGGCGGTAGAACTCCAGATACTGGTAGCCCAGCGTGTCCTCGGGTAGATCCCGCAGTTTCCTAAGTCTCTCAGCGAGTGCGTGGTCGGGCTTATCCAGGCGAAGGTAGCGGTCTCGAAGCGACAACTCAGAGATCTCGGGCAGGATCTTCTGATAGCAGCGCTCCAGGTCCGTTGCAGCCGCCTCGGCTCCTCTGGTGATGACGGTGCGGGTTACCTCGACTTCGACATCGCCGATTCCCATGGCTGCGATATATCGCTCCGCCAAGTCGACCTGCTCTTTGGACATCGGATGGCGGCACAGTTCCAGCGTCATCATGATCTCGGCGAAACGCTCTCGTGCCGCCTTCCTCGGAAGTGCTTTCGCCAGTTCGGCACTCGACAGTGGCGTGAGATTGCTTAGGTCGATATCGCTCCGACCCCACAGATCACGGGTGATGGAGTCCAGAACGATCAGCTGCTCGGCGGTCGGACCACTCTTGGTGGAAATGCCACCGAGCAGTCCGGCGACGATCGGTTCGACCTCGTCGGCGTGCACGACCTGCATCATGTGCTCCTTGAACTCGTCACTATCGGATGGGCAACGCGCGCCAGGCCTCGTGCGCGACGAACGCGCCGGCGCCCAACAGCAGCACCGCAGTGATCCAGCGACCGTGGACCGCCATGATGCGTTCGTAGGACTGTTTGATCCCGACGACGGCGCCGGGGTTGATCATTTCGATTACGGCGGGCAGCACCGCCGGAACGACCGAGATCGCCGCGAAGATCGCGATGGCCGCGGCGCGCGATGCCGGGTTGGTGATCTGCACGATCTGATGTCCGGCGGCGATCGCGATCGGAAATATCTTGGGGTGCAAACCGCAGACCGCGAAGCCGGCCAACCCGGCCCGGACGACGCGACCGGACGCACTCAGGTCCGTAGCCGGGTCGATGCCGCGCATGAGCTTCGGGAAGCGCCGGGTCAGCGCGCTACGCAGCTTTCCCGGCCGATGATCGGGCTCGGAAACATCGGCTATCGGGTTTCCACGGAACGCCTTCACCGCCTTGTAGATGCCGAGAGACAACAGCGCACCGGCGATGAACACGCGCACGACGAACCCGGGCCACGAGTGGTGCCGCGTGGTCACCTCGGCGCCGGAGAGGTGTGCGATCCACAGGCCGATGCCGGTGGCGAAGGCGATGCCGAGTATCGCGCCCACCGCGAATACAACGGACGCCCGCCGCGGCGCCACCTTGTCGCCGGCGATGATCAGACCCAGCACCAGCGTCTCCGGGCTTAGCGCGATGGCCAGTGCCAGCGAGGCAACAACAGCAAGACGAGAATCGATGATCGCATCCTTCCGCTGTGTCCTCTGGGCCTCCGGTGGGCCTCCGGTGGGCCTCCGGTGGGCCCTCGGTGGGCCTCCGGTGAGCTAAGCTAGCAGGGCACGTTTCACAGGGCCCTGCCCGCGCACACGGCGGTCTGGGCGGCTCTCGTACGGCAATGGAAAAGACGCCGGAGCGGAACACCCCCTATGAGCGAGACACCCCTGTACGACGCCTACCGAAACTTTCTGGCCAACGCTGGAACGCCTTTCACCGTGCCCGGCCATAAGCGCAATCCGGATCTGATCGATGACTTCCTCGCGTTCGATGTTCCGCACTACGGCGGCGTCGAGAATCGCCGCGCTTCGACCAAGCGGCTCGCGACGGCCGAGCGTCTCGCCGGGGAACTGTGGGGCGCGGACTGGTGCGGTTTCTCGGTCCAGGGCTCCTCACACGGCAACGAGGCGATCTGTCTGAGCCTCGGCAAGCCGGGCGACAAGGTTGTCGTCGCCCGCACCATTCACAAGTCGCTGTTTTTCGGCATCGTGCTGGCCGGATTGGTGCCGGTCTGGATTCGCCCGGACGTCGACGAACAGACCGGCCTGACCGCCGGCATGCCGGTCAGTCGCGTCGCCGAAGCCTTGGCACAACACCCGGACGCCAAAGCGGTGATGCTCGTCGAGCCGAGCTACGTCGGCGGCGTCTCCGACGTGGCCGCCCACGCCGAACTTGCACACGCGCACGGCATTCCACTCACGGTCGACGCAGCCTGGGGCGCCCACCTCGGCTTCCACCCCGACCTTCCGCCGCACGCCATCGCCGCCGGTGCCGACGTACTCGTGACGAGCATCCACAAGCACATCACCGGATTCACGCAATCCTCCATGGTGCTGGCACAGGGCGAACGCATCGATCTCGAACGCCTCGACGCCGCGTTCGAGGGACTGCACACCACGAGTCCATCCGGTGCCATTCTGGCCAGCATCGATCTGGCCCGCGCCCTGCTGGCCGACCGCGGCACAGAGTTGCTCGACC
>CAIWCQ010000408.1 GCA_903911165.1 uncultured Actinomycetes bacterium
CCCCGGGTGCGGGCTTTCTCGATCCAGCTGACCACCGTGCGTGGGCTCACGACGTACTCCTTGGCGAGGCTGGCGGCATAGCCTCGTCCACGCAGGGTGTACTCGCGGGCGATCGTGGTCAGGAATTCGTCGCTGAGGGTTCTTTGCCGGGCTCGCTGCCTGGTCGCGGCAGCCGGGAACCCGGTGAGTGGAAGGTCAACACCGAAGGGGTCGATTCCGGCATCAAGGAGTGCGGGTATCAGTCCGGTGACCACTTCCAGCGGGGAGGCCCACCGGAAATCACGCTGCAGAGCGGTCGGATCCAGCCCTGTCGGCGCCTGGAAGGTCATCTCGACGATTTGCGGGGTAGCGTCGACGAGGTCGATCGTCGCGGCGATCCGGATGTCCGCGCACCCCGCGGTGTCGGCGCTGACCCAGTCGACGATGACGGGCAGATCGACCACGACGTCTCCGACCGGCCAGGGGTGGCGGGGTCCGCCGGCGGGGGTGATCCGGGAGGAAATCCCCGCTGGGCGGGGACGCGGCGACGGGTTCTGCCCGTGAGCCATCATCGAGCAACGACCTTTCCGCGACGGACTCGGCCACCGCCTGATCGGTAGCCGGTGGTGCGCACCGTTCACTCTAGGCCGCGGACCTTACACAGTCGGCAGTGAACCTTCCATAGTTGGGCGCGGTTTGCTGGCGGTGGCGCCCCGATAGGGCAACGTTCCGGGACATGAGTGTTATCCCTGTTGCTGCCGTGAGCGCCTTCCGTGTGTCCCCCGATCGGATTCGCAAATCCGCGGGGCGCAGAACCCTGCAGGTGGGTCGGGTTGGTGCGTTGGCGGTGGCTCTGGGTGTGGGTTCGGGTCTGGGTTCGCTGCCGATGGCGTTTGCCGATACGACTGGGTCGGCGGGGTCGAGTGGGTCGGGTTCGGCTGATTCCTCGTCGTCTTCGTCGTCTTCGTCGTCGTCGTCGTCGCGGAAGTCCTCGCCGGCTCGGGGTCCGCGCGCGGGCGGTCGTGGGTCCGCGGATGCCGGTTCGGTCGCCTCCGGGTCCGGTGCGGCGGAGTCCGCGGCCGGCGATGGCGCAGGCCCGCGTGCGCGTGCCCAGAGGCCAGTCGGCGCTGCGGACACCGGGGTGCCGCGCCGCAAGAACTCCGAGGGTGGCCCGGCCGCGGCGGACACCACCCCCTCGGATGCAGCGCCCTCCCCGTCGGATGCCATCGCCACTGAATCCAGCGGCGCCCCGGCATCGATCCCCGGTCCGTCGGCGGGTAGCGGTTCCGGTGTCCCGGCCGGTGAGGTGTCCCCGATTTCGGCTCCCGCTGCGGTGGTGGAGTCGGTGGTTGCCCCGGTCCCGGCGGCGGCCGTTGACGAGGTCCCCGTGGATGTTCCGGTGATCACCGCGACCCCGCGCGGGTCGGTGAACTCGATCGGCTCGGCTCTGTTGTCGTGGCTGGGTTCGGGCTCCGGTGATTCGCCGGCGGCGGCGCCGTTGGCGTGGGCGGCGTTGGCGGCGGCGCGCCGTGAGCTGGGGTCCGGTTCCGGTTCGGGTGCGGCGAAGGCGGCGGCGGCGACCACGTCCAGTGGTGAGCCGGCGGATCCGGCGGTGCCACTGATCGGGCCGGCGGCCTCGGCGTCGGCGGTGGTGTCTCCGGCGGCGTCGGCGATCGGCGGCTGGCAGCCGGGCAGCATTCTGCGGTTCTTCATCGGCAGCGGGACCGCGGACAACCCGAACGCGGGCATCCTGTTCGGCAACGGTTATTCGTATTCGGCGGCGACGTGCACCACGGCGCCGTGCAATGGCGGTAACGGTGGGCTGTTCGGTAACGGCGGCAATGGTTACGGCGGGGGTAACGGCGGGTCGGCGGGCTGGTTCGGCAACGGCGGCAACGGTGGGGCGGGGATCAACGGCGGGGCCGGCGGTAACGGTGGTACCGGCGGGCTGTTCCTGGGCAACGGCGGCAATGGCGGTGCCGGTGCGGAGGCGGTCACTGCCGGGGTTGCCGGTGGTGCCGGTGGTGCGG
>CAIWCQ010000409.1 GCA_903911165.1 uncultured Actinomycetes bacterium
ACCGTGCAGACCTCACCGGATGGCTGCAGGCCCACGGGTGGCACGCTTCGTCGCTGCCGGTGACCGACGAGATGGAACGACTCGGGATCACGGCGGATGTGTCGATGCGTGACCGCGAGGATTCCTTCGCGTACTTCGTCTTCGGTGAGCGCACCTCACCGTAACGGCGCTTTAACCGAATGCGCGGGCGAGCATGTCCCGGATAGCGGCGGCGGTCTCGGCCGGTTTGGCCAGCGGAACCATGTGTCGACAGTCCAACTCGATCAGCCTGAAGTCAGGGCCGAGTCGTTCCGACAATCCGTTGATCAACGCCTTTCCGACATACGGCGGATCCGAGCGGGCACCTTTGAGCACGGTGGTCGGAATTCGGTTGTGGGGCAACACAATAGGCCGAGCCAGCTCGCTCCAGTAGGACATCATCGCCGGTACGCAGATCCGCCAGCGGTACCGGCCATCGGGTGACTCGACGAGATGCTCGGTGAGTTCGTCGTCGATAAACTCGGCCGGTACGTCGGCCCAGGCGGCGTTGACCTTCTCGGCGCGGGCTTCGGCGGTGTCGGGATAGTCCGGTGACGCCATCATCGCCTCGGCGACCGCGCGCATCCGGTCACCGTCGAGGCCGATGGCCGGGTCCAGCAGCACCAGGCCCGACACCAGTTCCGGCCGCGCGGCCGCCAGGTGCAGTGCGATCGCCCCGCCGAACGAGTGGCCCACCACCACGACCGGGCCGGCCGCCTCGGCTTCGATCAAGCGCGCCAGTGCGGCGACGTTGGCGTCGATGGTCCACGGTGCCGACCACGACGAACGGCCGTGGCCGAGCAGATCCGGTGCCAGCACGGTGAATTCGGCCAGCTGCCCCTCGGCCAGGTTGTGCCAGCGTCGGCCGTGCCCGGTGAGCCCGTGGATCATCAGGATCTGCGCGGGGCCGGGTGGGCCGAACCGGTTGAGGTGGAGTTCCATGCTGACACCATAGGGGTCATGAGCGGTACATCCGGGGGGCTGCCGCCGTGGAGCCTGGCCGTGGTCGCGATGCTGTCGGTGCAACTCGGTGCGGCACTATCAGTGGATCTCATCGCCACGGTCGGGCCGGCCGGGACCGCATGGCTGCGCCTGACCGCCGGCGCGCTGATCTTCCTGGCGCTGGCCCGCCCACGCTTTCGCGACATCGCCCGCCGGGACTACCCCGCCCTGCTCGCCCTCGGCGTGTGTACCGGGGTGATGAGCGCGGCATTCATGGCTGCGATTGAACGCATCTCGCTGGGGACCGCCGTCGCCATCGAATTCCTCGGCCCACTGCTTGTCGCGGCCGTCCAGAGCGGCACCAGGCGGGCGCTGCTCTGGCCCATTCTGGCGTTGCTGGGTGTGGTGCTGCTGACCGAACCCTGGCAGGGCACGGTCAACGTCGTCGGTATCGGCTTCGCCGTGCTCTCCGCCGTCGGCTGGGGCGGTTACATCGTGTTGACCCAGCACGTCGGGGATCGCTTCGACGGCGTGACCGGGCTGGCGGTGACCATTCCCGTCGCCGCGCTGACCACCGCCGCCGTCGGCATACCGCAGGCGAGCGGCCACATCACCGTAGGTGTCATCGTCGCCTCGATCGGACTCGCGCTGCTCTACCCGGTGGTGCCGTTCGCGTTAGAGATGCTTGCGCTGGGCCGGATGACGCACACCGCGTTCGGAACCCTGATGGCGCTGGAGCCCGCTATCGCAACGGCGCTGGGACTAGTTGTCCTGCATCAGAAACCGTCGGCCGTACAGCTCTGCGGCATCCTGCTGGTGGTGGTCTCCGGCGCGGCTGCCCAGCGAGGCGGTGGCCGACAGCGTCCGGCCGCCGTGGCGCTGCCCTACCCACCGCAGTAGGAGCTGATCTGTCAGACCCCCGTGGTGTCATGCCTGCATGAGCATCGTGCGCGTCGTCGGTGGGCCGGGCACCGGCAAGAGCACCCGGCTGATCGACGCTGCGGTCGCCCACATCGCCGGCGGCGGCGATCCGGAGTCGGTGCTGCTGTTGACCTCGGCCCGGCTGGCCGCCACCACCCGCGGGGCGATCACCGCGCGGCTGCTCAATGCCGGCTCCGGCGGGCTGGCCGTGGTCCGCGAACCACTGGTGCGGTCGGTGCACAGTTACGCATTCGGGGTGTTGCGCAATGCGGCCGCGCGCGCGGGAGATCCACCGCCGCGGCTGGTCACCGGCGCCGAGCAGGACGGTGTCATCCGCGAACTCCTCGCCGGTGATCTCGCCGACGGGGCGCCGGGCTGGCCGCTGCAGTTGCGGCCCGCGCTGAACACGGTCGGATTCGCCACCGAACTG
>CAIWCQ010000410.1 GCA_903911165.1 uncultured Actinomycetes bacterium
ATCGTCGTGGGTACCGGCATGGGCGGCGGGACGCTGGGGCGCCGGCTGGCAGAGTCGGGCCGACGGGTGTTGTTCGTCGAAAAGGGCCGCTCGACACTGCCCGGGGTGCCGGGAACCATTCGCGCCGCGATGCCGGAACTCGCCGAGCCACGCGCCTACCGCTCCGCCGACACCTATTACGACTCCCTGGCCCGGGCAGGACGCTTCACGGACGAAGTCGAAGACATCAGCAGGCGCTTCCCCCGGCGGTTCGTACCGTTCATCGGCAGCGGCACCGGCGGATCCTCGGCGCTCTACGGCATGGTGTGCGAGCGATTCTTCGCCCAGGACTTCACCCCCCGACAGAACTTCCGCGATCCCGGCGATTCGACGGTGCCCGACGCTTGGCCGATCACCTACGAGCAGATGAGTCCCTGGTACGCCCAGGCCGAGAAGATGCTGGGGGTGCGTGGTCAACCCGATCCCCTGCGCCCGGAAGCAGTCGCAGTGGGATTGCCCGCGGCACCGCCGTTTTCCCCCGACAACCAGCCCCTGGTCGACTACCTCACCGGCCGCGGACTACACCCTTATCACCTGCCGATGGCCTGCGATTACACCGACGGATGTGACACGTGCCAGACCTTTCTGTGCCCGAAGCCCTGCAAAGGTGAGGCTGCTCGCAACGGCGTGCTGCCGGCCCTCACCGAGCATGGCGCGCACCTGCTCGCCGAGTGCAAGGCGGTGCGCCTGGAGGCCGATCGCACCACTGTTCAACAGGTAATCTGCGAACATCGCAACGGCACGGTGGCCCTCAAGGCCAAGGTGGTGGTGCTAGCCGCCGGTGCGCTGGCCACCCCGGTGCTGCTGCTCGATTCCCGCTCCGGTGACTGGCCGCGCGGATTGGCCAACGGCTCCGACATGGTCGGCCGCAACCTGATGCGTCACCTGCTCGACCCGATAGAGATCTGGCCGCAACGCGACTCCACAATCACGGCCGCCAACAAAGAGATAGGCCTCAACGACTTCTATTACTGGGAGGGGCAGAAATACGGCACCGTGCAGTCATTCGGCGCGATACCGCCCATGGAGATGCTGACCAACCGGCCCGGTTGGCAAGCCGGGGGGCTTCGTGCGATGAATCCGGTGGTGCGTCGGGTGTATGAGCGGTTCTTCACCGGTGGACTGATTCTCGCCGCGATGACAGAAGACCTGCCCTACTTGGATAACCGCGTCCTGCCATCCGACCGGCCCACCTCCGATGGCCGTCAGCGGCTGCGGATCCACTATCGTCTCCACGACAGCGAGACCGAACGCCGCCGCACATTCCTGCGCCAACTCAAAGAGGTACTGCAGCCGTTTCGCAGGCTCCCTCTCGGGAGCGGTAAAGATAACTCGAACCTCGGTCATGTCTGCGGCACCTGCCGCTTCGGCACCGATCCTGCGAACAGTGTTCTTGACTCACACAACCGCGCGCACGAAGTGGACAACCTCTACGTGGTGGACACGTCGTTCTTTCCGTCCAGTGCCGGGTTGAACCCCAGCTTGACCGTCGCGGCTAATGCCCTGCGCGTAGCGGCGCATGTTAACGAGACACATTTCGCCTGCTGATCGCCGTGATTAGCTGAACGAGGCTCGCATAGACTGCGAGCATGTTTGCTGGTGATGCCCTCCGCCGCGTCGGCTCCCGGCTTCGACTGAACAATTCGCCCCCCGTAGAAGGGCCCGACCGCTGCGCGGTGGTGATCTCAAACGTCAGTAGCTTTGGCGGCGGCGGCGCGGTTGATTTCCGTGATGTGATCCGGGCGCTCCGACGAAAGCAGCCGGCCCTCAACGTTGTCGCCGTCTACCCACAGAAGGGAGACCTCGCGGCGGATTGCGTGCAGTACGGCGTCCAGACCCAGATCGCCTGGACGCCATGGTGGGCTTTCGGCAAGTGGCGCTTTGCGCCCGGCGTTCACCAACTTCTGGGCGCACTTCCTTACAGTGCGATTCTCTTGCCGGGCATCGCGCAAGCAGTCTTGCTCTTCCTTCGACTGCGTCCGACGATTGTCCTAAGCAATACGATGGTGATCCCCTCGCATGCGATCGCTGCCAAGGTGCTTGGCATCCCGCACTACTGGCAAGTTCGTGAATTCGGACGAGATGACCATCAACTCTGGTTCCTGCTGGGTTACCGCCGAACTGTCCGGCTCATCAGCCGACTCTCGAAGACGGTGATATGCAATTCCCACGCAGTCGAGCAGGCGATGCTGGCGCTGGATCCAACAATGAAGACGACCGTTATCTACCCGGTTGTGGAGACGCCACTGGGCACACCGCCGAAACGCCAGCCTGGCGAGCCCTTACGCGTAATACTCGTCGGCTACTTCTCTAAATCCAAAGGCCAACAACTAGCGATTAACAGTATCGCCTGTGCCAGGCACGCGGGTGTCGACATCGAGTTGACGCTGGTGGGTGCTGGCAGCCAACGCCCGCTTCGCAAGCTCGCCCAACGCCTCGGCGTAGCGGACCTGGTGAGCATTCACGGACCAACCCCCGACCTCGTAGGCCACTGGGCGGCCGCTCACGTCGGCCTGATGTGTAGCGAATGCGAAGCGTTCGGCCGCGTGACAGTGGAGGCGATGAGAGCCGGCCTCCCGGTGTGCGGTACCCGCTCAGGCGGTACCCCGGAGATCATCGAACACGGCGTCAACGGACTGCTCAGCATGGCCGGTGATGTGCAAGGGCTCGCCGCCAACCTGCTGTCACTCGAATCCGACGAACCACTGCGGCGGGCACTCGCTGCCGGCGCGCTGAAGACGTCGGAGCGCTTCCAACGTGATCGCCATGACGATGAACTGATTACCATCCTCGAGCTGCATTGAGGTGCTCACGTGAACCGATGGCCGATGTTATGCTCGCCGATCTCGTGAACTGCGCCAACGTGGCAAACCATCCGCTGAGGGGGTTGGATTTTGGCTGACCGCAACCTCAGCGCGCGCGAAGCCGAACGCATCACATGGGACGTCATCGTCGTGGGCACCGGGATGGGCGGCGGGATGCTCGGAAACCGGCTGGCCCAGTCCGGCCGACGGGTGCTCTTCCTCGAAAAGGGTCGTTCGACGCTGCCCGGGGCACCGGATGTCATCCGTGCCGCAATGCCGGAAATGGCTGAGCCGCGATCAGCCCGCTCGGCCCTCACCTACTACGACGCGCTCGCGCGAGCCGGTCGATCTACCGACGAAATCACCGATATCAGTGGGCGCTTCCCGCGCCGGTTTGTGCCGTTCATCGGGAGCGGCACCGGCGGCTCCTCGGCGCTGTACGGCATGGTGTGTGAACGTTTTTTCGCGCGTGACTTCACTCCCCGGCAAAACTTCCGGGAACCCGGAGACTCGACGGTGCCCGAGGCCTGGCCGATCAACTACGACCAGATGGCACCCTGGTACACCGAGGCCGAACAACTACTGGGTGTCCGCGGCCAGCCAGATCCGTTGCGGCCCGAGGCCGCCCATGTCGGCTTACCCCCCGCACCGCCGTTCTCACCCGACAACCAGCCACTCGTCAACTACCTCGCCGGGCGCGGACTACATCCCTACCATCTGCCGATGGCGTGTGATTACACCGACGACTGCGCCACCTGTCAGGCCTACCTCTGCCCGCGGTCGTGCAAATATGACGCCGGACGCAACGGTGTGTTGCCCGCCATTGCCGAGTACGGCGCGCAATTGCTGACCGAGTGCCGGGTGCTGCGGCTTGAGGCCAACCGCACCGAGGTCACACAGGTGATCTGCCAGCATCGGTCCGACATGCTGACACTGAAAGCCAAGGTGGTGGTGCTGGCCGCCGGCGCGCTGGCCACACCGGTGCTGCTGCTCAATTCCCGCTCGAGCGACTGGCCACGCGGACTGGCCAACAGCTCCGATCTGGTAGGCCGTAACCTGATGCGTCACCTACTCGACTGGATCGAAGTATGGCCGCAACGCGGAGCCAAGATCACAGCCGAAAACAAGGAGATCGGGCTCAACGACTTCTACTTTTGGGAAGGCGAGAAATACGGCACCGTGCAGTCTGCGGGCGCGATGGCCTCGTTGGCACCGCTGGAGATGCTGACAAACCAACCCGGCTTGCTACCGAAGGCACTTCGCCTGATGAGTCCCGCGGCGCGCCCAATCTACGAGCGCTTCTTCAGTGGCGGCATGGTGCTGGCCGCGATGATGGAAGATCTGCCCTATCTGGACAACCGTGTACTGCCGCCGGATCGGCCCAGCACTGACGGACGTCAGCGACTACGGCTTCAGTATCGGTTGCATCCCAGCGAAATCACCCGGCGTGCAACGTTCTTGCGCCAGATCAAAGAGGTGCTGCAGCCGTTCCGCGTGCTCACCCTGCGGACCGGTGACAACAACTCGACACTCGGCCACGTCTGCGGTACGTGCAGATTCGGCACCGATCCCGCCACCAGTGTTCTCGATCCAAACAATCGGGCCCATGAAGTAGACAACCTCTACGTGGTGGATGCCTCGTTCTTCCCGTCCAGCACCGGCCTGAATCCGAGCCTGACAGTCGCGGCCAACGCGTTGCGGGTGGCAACGCAAATCGACCAGACCCATTTCGCAACCTGATGATCGCGGCGTCCCAGAAAGCGCACCTAGCCGGCGGTCACGCGGGCTCTCTCAGCGGTAGGCCGGCGGCGCGATAGATCGCGTCGATGACGGTCATGTTCTCGATTGCATCCTGCGGCGTGGTCGCCACTGGTTTTCCCCGAAGCACCGCCGCGGCGTACGCATCAAGCTGATAGGCGTAAGAGGAGCGCGCCGGAAAGCGCTCAACCCGTTTTCCATCCGCGGACCGGACGGAAAACCGTTGGAAGGGAATCAGCGGATTGAGTTTCAACTCCCCGCGATCACCGATCACCTTGGCGCTGAACCGCGGTAGATCCGACGACCACATCGAGCAGCGCAACCGACCCGTGTGCCCGGCGGCGAAGCGCAACTCGGCCGTCATGGCGCGATCCACCTGGGGCCCGCGCAATTGCGCCTGCGCCCAGACGACCTCCGGAGTGGAGCCGCCGAAGACACGCGCCATATCGACCGCGTAGCAGCCGAGGTCCATAGTCGCGCCGCCGGCAAGGGCAAAGTTGTAGCGGATGTCAGAAAACTTCGGCAGCGGAAAGCATGAGGCGGTCTCCACCCGCTCCAGTTTTCCCAACTCCCCCGACGCAATGATTTGCGCGAACCGCAGGATCGACGGGTGATAGCGGTAATGGAACGCCTCCATCACAACGCGATCAGATTTCGCAGCCAGCTCGGTGATCTCCCGAGCTTCAGCGGCATTTGCCGTGAGCGGCTTTTCGCATAGCACGTGCTTGCCGGCGGCGAGCGCAGCGCGCGTCCACCTGCCGTGCAGGCCGTTGGGCAGCGGGTTGTAGACCGCATCCACATCTGGATCGTCGATGAGCGCCTCATAGCTGTCGTGCACTCGGGCGATTGCGTGTTTGGTGGCGAAAGCCTGGGCGCGGTCACCATCGCGGGCGGCTACCGCCGCCACCACGACCTCGGGGTTATCGCGGGCCGGTTTGATGAGCGCCGCCGGTGCGATACGTGCAGCCCCCAAGATGCCGATCCGCACCGGGGCGTCGGATCCAGGCACAGGCGCGATGCTAGCAGCAGGCGCCGGACGCTCGGAGAGATCAATCGGACACCGGTTCAGTTAGGTCCGAAATTCCATCCGTGTCGGCGAACCTGTGGCGCTACCATGGCACCGCATGCTGGGACTTCCCTGCTATCAGCTACGTGGGCGTGTGCACCGATTCGTAACGACGGAAAAGAACTGAGTCATGGTCTCCATCGCAAGTTTGGCGCGACCGTTGTATCTGCGAGCCCGCATTCAGCGCCTGATGGGTAGGCCGCAGAGCGCAGCAGCGTCGTGCCGAGCCGCGCTGGGATCGGCGGACTACTCGATCCCCCATATGAAGGCCCACAAGATGCTCTCCGAACTGGAATTTCCCGGCGAGAATTATTTTCAGGTGATGGCCCGCATTCATAGCCACCTCAAGCCTGCAACCTATCTCGAGATCGGGGTCGATCAGGGGCAATCATTTGAGATCGTCACTCCGGAAACTCGCGCGTTGGGGGTCGACCCGAACCCACGCGTGCGCAAGGCGCTGAAGCCCAATCAGCGGGTCTTCGCCGAAACCAGTGACGATTTTTTCAATAACCACGACGTGATCTCTGAATTGGGCGGCAAGAGGCTGGAACTTGCGTTCATCGACGGCATGCACCAGTTCGAGTTCGCTCTGCGGGATCTCATCAACGTGGAAAAGTGCTCATCGCCAGATTCCATCATCCTGATTCACGACGTATACCCGATCGACGCGACAAGCGCTGCGCGCGAAC
>CAIWCQ010000411.1 GCA_903911165.1 uncultured Actinomycetes bacterium
CGCGGCGCGCGGGCGCGCCGCCCGCTGTTTCAGTGCTGTCTTTCATGACCATGAATCTAGTCGGCCGCACCGACACTATCAAACATGTGTTCGACGGCGGCGTGTCGCGTCGGTCGGCCGGCGCGACCCGACGGTCTTGTCGGTGACCTGATTTATCGTCAGACACGCTCGCTCAAATGTTCGGAATTCGAACATGTGGTCGAGTATAGTTCGAACATCAGAGCGAATAATCGCGGAAGGGGTCAGCATGACAGTCATCGATGATCGGCAGTTGGTGGAGTGGTTCGAGGACTGCTCACGGCCCGGCCGGAGTCCCGGCAGGGCGCCGGCGCGGGTTCGGCCCCACCGGTCCACGCCGGTCCGTCCGGCCGGTGTCCGACCGGCCGGTGTCCGTCCGGCCGGTGTACTGATGCCGGTCCGGCCGGCTGGTTCGCCTATGCACTATCGCGGCACCGGGGTCATGGTCTCCCGCGCTCCGCATTCGCGCCGGCCGGTCAGCACGGCGGTCACCATCGCGTTGGCGGGGCTAGCCGCGCTGATCACCCTCTGGCTCGGATCGCTGGCCGAGTTCAGCGGTGAGCGGGCCGCGGCGACCGTGCGCCCCCCGGATCAGCTGGCCGTGGTTCAGGTTCAGGCCGGCGAAACGCTGCAGCAGCTGGCCGGCAGGGTGGCGCCCGGAGCATCGGCTATGGCGGTCGCCGAGCGGATCCGGGACCTCAACAAACTCGACTCGGCGGCGATTGACGCCGGTCAGACGCTCATCGCTCCCGTCGGGTGAGTGGTACCGGGGTAGGCTCACTGTCGGCGCGCGCGACGGCGTGCGGCAGGAGCAGAGGAGCGGCCATGCACTGTCCGTTCTGTCGCCATCCCGATTCCCGAGTAGTGGATTCCCGGGAGGCGGACGAGGGGCAGGCAATCCGTCGACGTCGGTCCTGCCCAGAGTGCGGCCGCAGATTCAGCACCGTCGAGACCGCAGTGTTGGCCGTGGTCAAGCGAAGCGGGGTCACCGAACCCTTCAGTCGCGAGAAGGTAGTCAGCGGTGTCCGTCGTGCCTGTCAGGGCCGCGATGTCGACGACGACGCGCTCAATCTGCTAGCCCAGCAGGTGGAGGACGCCGTTCGCGCCGCCGGTTCTCCCGAGGTTCCCAGCAATGAAGTCGGCCTGGCGATCCTGGGCCCGTTGCGGGAACTTGACGAGGTGGCATATCTGAGGTTCGCGTCGGTCTACCGTTCATTCACTTCAGCCGCCGACTTCGAGCAAGAGATTGCGGCGTTGCGCGCCCACCGTCAGGATCGTCAGTCGGGTGAGCCGTCCCTGAGGTCCTCGTCGCGTTGAGCCAGGAAGCGCTCGAACTCCGCCCCAAGTTCCTCACCGCTGGGCAGATCCTCATCTCGGGCCAGTAAGGACCGATTCTCCTGCGCGGCGACAAATGCGTCGTATTGATGTTCCAGAGCATCGACTACCTGAGCTACCTCGGGGGAGGCTTCGACCTGCTCGTCGATCTTGCTGCGGACAGCCTCGGCGGCCTCACCGAGGGCCGCCAGCGGAAACTGTAGGGATGCCGATTTTCCGACCTGTTCGAGTAATTTCTCGGCCCCGGCCGGGAAGTCGGTCTGGGCCAGGTAGTGCGGAATGTGGACGGTGAAGCCCGCCGCGTCGTGACCGTGTTGCGCCATCCGGTACTCCAGCAGATTGGAGACACTGCTGGGCACTTGAACCTCACCGACCCACGGCTGATGCTCGGCGATCAGTTCACGGTTGTTGGAGTGCGCGGTCAGCGTTACTGGCCTGGTGTGGGGGACTGCCATCGGTATGGCGCCCATGCCGATGGTCTGTCGGACGCCAAGTCGTTCGGCGAGCAGGCGGACCGCGCCGACGAAACGCTCCCACTGCAGATCCGGCTCCAGGCCCGCCAGCAGCAGGAACGGAGTTCCTACGCTGTCGCGCAGCGCGTAGAGGTTGAGTTGCGGCTCTTCGTAGGCGGTGAAGTGGTCGGTTTTGAAGGTCATCAGGGGCCTTCGGGAGCGGTAGTCCAGCAGGTCGTCGATGGCGAACGAGGCCACCAGTTCGGTGTCGAGGACGCTCTGCAGATGCGCGGCGGCCAGCCGAATGGCGTGGCCGGCGTCGGAGAAACCCTCCAGAGCGTGAATCAACACCGGTCCGCGGCCGTCGGTCGATGACAGCTGCGGAGACGGCACCTCAAGCTCATACATCCGCTCGGGACGATGATTGTGGCCCTGCTCGTCGGACATGGGTGGCCTCCTCGCTTCCTCCACGCTACGTTGCCCTGCTCCGATGGTGGGTGCGGGCGCCTCCGCCCTCGGTTTAGCCCCGTGCAGAGATCCCACGTTGAATAACGCGCCGGCGACGGTGCCCGTTCCCGGATCCACAGTCGTGATTTGGTGCACAGCAGACCCGCTGCGCTAAGCCTGCTGTGACGACCCTGACGGTCGCCCTTGACAGGGTCGGGGCATGACCACGCAGAACCCGGAGTTTCGCTTCGACCGTCCCGGCGCCCTGATTGCCGCACTGCCTGCCGTTCTCGGCTTCGTTCCCGAGAAATCCCTAGTCCTGGTGTCCCTCGAGGGGGGCCGGATGGGGGCGGTGATGCGCGCGGACCTGGCCGCCGATCTCGCCGAGAACGTCGGCCGCCTGGCCGGGATCGCGGCGACGTCCGGCGCGGACACCGTGATCGCGGTGATCGTTGATGCTGACGGCGCGCTGTGTCCGATGTGCAACGCCGATTACCGACACCTCTGTGACGCACTCACCGATGCGCTGACGCAGGCCGAGGTCGGACTATATGCGGCCCACGTGGTTGACCGGGTGGAAGCCGGCGGCAGGTGGCGTTGCGTCGACGGCTGCGGCGCGCACGGCGAGGTCGAGGATCCGTCCGCCTCACCGCTGGCCGCCGCGGCGGTCCTCGATGGCCGGCGACTCTATCGGCGGCGCGCCGATCTGCAGGCCGTCATCGCGGCGGCCGACCCGGATCGGGCAGCCGCCTTGGTCGAACCGATCCGGGCCAGGGCGGCTCGTCGCCACACCGACTGGCAGTCCGATCCGGATGGCTGTGGCCGGCGCGACGTGGAGACCGTGCTGGCCGTGGCGGCCCGGGTGTGCACCGGCGTGCAACCTGCGGATGACGAGCTCGCGGCGCTGGCATGCGGACTCAACGACGTCGCTGTCCGCGACACGTTGTACGCATTGGCCGTCGGCGCCGACGCCGGTGCCGCGGAGTCACTGTGGGCCGTGCTGGCGCGCACTCTGCCGGATCCGTGGAGAGTGGAAGCGCTTGTGCTGCTTGCGTTCTCGGCCTATGCCCGAGGCGACGGGCCGTTAGCGGGGTTGTCGTTGGAGGCGGCGCTGCGAAGCGATCCCGACCACCGGATGGCCGGGATGCTTGATACCGCTTTGCAGTCGGGGATGCGGCCGGAGCAGATCCGCGAACTGGCCGGGACCGGGTACCGGCTTGCCAAGCGGCTGGGTGTCAGGTTGCCCCCGCGGCGCGAGTTCGGCCGGCGAGCGGTGTGACCGAAGGCCGGCGATAGGTTCAGACCTTCTCGACCTTCACGGCGTGCGCCATCTCATGCGGAAGTTCGACGTTCGCGTGCCCGGTGACGACGATCGTCACGTCGCCGCCCGCGCCGGTCTGCACCAGCACCCTGGCATTGGGAACGACGCCGGCCTCCTTGAGTCTGCCGATTAGTGCGACGTCGCCTTGGACGTGCTCGGTCAGCTGCCGCACCACCACCGCCACCGAGTCGCCGGCCGGCAGTTCGGTCAATCGGACCAGGATGGCACCGTCGGGCTCGGCGCCTGTCTGTTCCAACCCCAGTGCGCTCAGGCCGGGAATCGGGTTGCCGAACGGGGAGATGGTCGGGTTGTCCAGCACCTGAACCAGGCGGCGTTCGACATCGTCGCTCATCACATGCTCCCAACGGCAGGCCTCGGCATGTACCTCTTCCCAGGGAAGGCCGATGATGTCGACCAGCAGGCGTTCGGCGAGTCGGTGCTTGCGCATCACCGCCGTCGCGAGTTCGCGACCCTTGTCGGTGAGTTCCAGATGGCGGTCGCCGGCCACTCGCAACAATCCGTCCCGCTCCATCCGCGCCACCGTCTGGCTCACGGTCGGTCCGCTCTGTTCCAGGCGCTCCGCGATACGCGCGCGCAGCGGAATCACGCCCTCCTCCTCGAGGTCGTAAATCGTCCGCAGATACATCTCGGTGGTGTCGACCAGATCGTTCATTAGGCCACCCTTCGTCGCAGCCC
>CAIWCQ010000412.1 GCA_903911165.1 uncultured Actinomycetes bacterium
CCCCGCCGCCGACAGCCCGCTGCAGCTTGAACCGGTCTGGCTCCCCCGGATGGACTCGAACCATCAACCTTCCGATTAACAGTCGGAAGCTCTGCCAGTTGAGCTACAGGGGACCGCCCGCCATTGCGGGTCGCGCAAACTCTAGCGCACCGGGCGGCAGCCGCGCCAAGGATGGCCGGCGAGGGCGTAGACCCACCATGTCAGGCAGGATGGTGCCAGCCGGTTCAGGTAATCGTCGTCGTTATCCTCGGAATCCGTCGTTATCCTCGGAATCCGTCTTTGTCCCCGGAATCGAAGGGAGGGAATGCAGTGATCGGGTATCTGGCCGTGCTGGCCGCGGGCTACGTGCTGGGAACCAAGGCCGGCCGCGAACGCTATGAGCAGATCGTCGGCACCTACCGTTCGGTGACGAGCAATCCCGCCACCAAGTCGATGATCGATGCGGGACGGCGCAAGATCGCCGACCGGGTGTCACCGGACCCGAGCATGGTGAGGTTGACCGAGATCGACGCCGAGACGACGGTGATCACTCCGGAGAGCTAGGGCGAAATGCCCTCGTTGATTGTCGTGCCAGGCAGCAGTGGTCCGGTGACAATGCCGATGCCGTTGCCGTACTCGGGGCCGAACACGCCGATGTCCGGGGTGCCGACGTTGAGGCCGTTGCCGCTCGAGTAGCCCATGCAGATGCCCTCGCCGCGGGACCCGAACCAGGCCAGACATTCACCGTTCGCGGCGACAACGGCGCCGTCGGCGAGGGTCCCGATGGCCAGACCCGGCGCAGCCAGCGCGGCCACCACAAGCGCACCCGCGACCCCGACGCGCCGCCTACGGAATACTGATTGAGCCATAACTGGCCTTTCGCTGAAAACTCCCGTCGCGTTAACCATAGCCTTTCCCGACCTCGTCACGCACTGATGTCGTCACCGCTGGCCTGCTCCAACAGGCTTCGGCGATAGGCCTCCAGGGCCACCAGGTCGCCGAACAGGGCGTGGTAATCCTCGCCCTGCTCGACCGGGGACATCCGCTGCAGTCTGGATTTGATCTCGGCCACCTGGCGACCCACCCACACCTCCTGCAATCGGGCCAGTACGCCGCCGATGTAGCGGGGCAGGCGGTCCTCGTCGACCTTGATGGTTTCCACGCCGAGTTCGGTGGTCAAGCCTTCGACGGCCGGGGCGCCGGCCTGCTCTCGCACGGTTTCGATCCACTGCGCCCCGGTCAGGCCGGCCGCGACGCCGCCGGCCGCACCGATCGCGGTTCGCACCGCCGCGTAACCGGGATGAGTGAAGCTCTCCACGGTCAAGGCATCGAATACCGGGCCGGCCAGCGCCGGGTACTGCAGTGCGGCCTTCAGCGCCTCCCGCTGGGGCCACAGGGTCGGATCCCGCGGATCGGGCCGGCTGGCCGCCGGGACCGGGCCGTCCTGGCGCGCACGGCCGGCGGGGCGGCTGCCCGGCTTGCGCCCGGCTTCGCCGCGAACCCGGCTAATCACCTGGGCGACCTCGGCCCAGCCGACCCACCCGGCCAGTTGACGTGCGTACTCGTCGCGCAAGGTCGGATCCTTGATCTGAGCGACGATCGGCGTGCACTCCCGCAAGGCGCTGACCCGACCCTCGGCGTTGTCAAGGTCATAGGAGGCCAGGGTGGTGCGGATGGCGAACTCGAACAGCGGGGTGCGCCGGGCCACCAGGTCGCGCAGCGCACCGTCACCGGAGGCCAGTCGCAGATCGCAGGGATCCATCCCGTCGGCGGCCACCGCAACGAAGCTCTGCCCGGCCAGGTTCTGCTCACCCGCGAACGCCTTGAGGGCGGCCGCCTGCCCGGCGGCGTCACCGTCGAAGACGTAGATCAGTTCGCCACGGAAGAACTTGTCGTCCATCATCAGCCGGCGCAGCATCGACAGGTGCTCGTCGCCGAAGGCGGTGCCGCAGGAGGCGACCGCGGTGGTCACCCCGGCGGCGTGCATGGCCATCACGTCGGTGTAGCCCTCGACGACGACGGCCTGGTGCCCCCTGGCGATGTCGCGCTTGGCCAGATCGATGCCGAAAAGTACCGCGGACTTTTTGTAGAGCACCGTCTCGGGGGTGTTGACGTACTTGGCGGTGATCGGGTCATCCTCGTATATTCGGCGCGCACCGAAACCGACCGTCTCGGAACTGGCGCCGCGAATCGGCCACAGCAGCCGACGGTGAAACCGGTCCATCGGGCCACGACGACCCTCCCGGGACAGCCCGGCGGCCTCAAGCTCGGAGAACTCGAAGCCTTTCCGGATCATGTGCTTGGTGAGGGTGTCCCAGCCCGCCGGCGCGAAGCCGCAGCCGAACTGCCGGGCCGCGGCGGCGTCGAAGTTGCGGTCGGTGAGGTACTTACGCGCCGGGGCGGCCTCCTCGGATTCCAGTGCGGCAGCGTAAAACTCCTGGGCGGCGGCATTGGCGGTGACCAGACGGCTGCGGCTGCCACGATCACGTTGAACGCTGGTGCCACCACCGGTGTAACTGACCGCATGACCGATCCGGTCCGCCAGGAGTTCGACCGCCTCGACGAAGCTGACGTGTTCGATCTTCTGCACGAAGGCATAGACGTCGCCGCCTTCGCCGCAGCCGAAACAGTGAAAGTGACCGTGGTTGGGACGAACGTGAAACGACGGGGACTTCTCGTCGTGAAACGGGCACAGGCCCTTGAGCGAGTCGGCACCGGCCCGGCGCAACTGCACATAATCACCGACGAGGTCCTCGATGCGGATCTTGTCGCGGATGGCGGAGACATCGGCGTCGGGTATGCGGCCCTTGCGTGAGCCACCCCCACCTATCGCACCGGTCACCGGGTCAGTCTAGATCCGCGGGACGACCTCAAAGCGGGCCGTCGGCGCTCAGACTCGCCATTCGCTCCAGGCGGGTTTCGGTGCAGGAGGCGATCTGGTCGACAACCACTCGCATCCTGGCACCGTCGTCGGCCGCCGCGTCGAAAGCGGGCGCCAGCAGCGCATCGAGGGACTCCGGTGCGCCGGCCAGCAACCGATGCGCCACCCGGTGAATACGCTCGCGCTGCGTCGCCTGCAGATCGAGGTGCTGCGGGTCGGACATGATGAACTGCAGGGCCAGCGTCTTGAGGACGGTCACCTCGGCTCGCACCGTGGCCGGCACCGACAAATCGGCCGCGTAGCGCACCAGGGGGCCCGGTCCTGCGGTGCGACGGGTCTGCGCGACGGCCGCCGAGGCGAAACGCCCCACCAGTTCACTGGTCAGCCGCTTCAGGGCGACCGCGGCAGTCAGGGTGCCGTCGTAGCGGCCCGCCGCGGCGACCACGGGCAGTCCGGACAGTCGCCGGGCGGCGGCCTCCAAGTCATCGGCCGTCGGCCCGTCGTCGGCGGCGCCGAGGGTGGCCAGCGTCGCGGCGGCGCCGGCGTCGGCGAGCACGCGGAGGTCGATCCGGCCGGAGATCACCCCGTCCTCAACGTCGTGCACCGAGTAGGCGACATCGTCGGCCCAGTCCATCACCTGAGCCTCCAGACACGGGTGTTGAGCCGGTGCGCCGGTTCGCATCCACTCGGCGAAGTCAAGGTCGTCCGCGTAGAAGCCGAACTTGCGACCTCGCTCGCCGCGCCGCCAGGGGTATTTAGTGACGGCGTCCAGTCCGGCCCGGGTGAGGTTGAGCCCGACGCTGCGGCTGCCGTGATCGTCGAGCACTTTGGGCTCCAGACGGGTCAGAATCCGGAAGTTCTGGGCATTGCCCTCGAATCCCCCGCACGCGGCGGCGAACTCGTCCAGCGCCCGTTCGCCGTTGTGCCCGTAGGGCGGGTGGCCGATGTCGTGGGCCAGCCCGGCCATATCCACCAGGTCCGGGTCACACCCCAGCGCAACGGCCATGCCCCGGCCGATCTGGGCGACCTCCAGCGAGTGGGTCAATCGGGTGCGCGGATTGTCGCTCTCCCTGGACCCGCCGCCCTTGGGCCCGACCACCTGGGTCTTGTCTGCCAGCCGGCGCAACGCCGCGCTGTGCAGCACCCGGGCCCGGTCGCGGGCGAAGTCGGTGCGATGTTCGCTGTCGGACCCGGGCAGTGCAGCGTCCTTGACCGGCTCTGCCACCAGGCGCTCACAGTCGAACTCGCCGTAACCGGCCTGCCGTTGCATCGTCACCGCCATCTCACCATCGCATAGTCTGCCAGCAGCCCCGGGCTGCCAGCACCCCCCGGCTGGGCTCAACTTTTGCTGGCAACCCGCTCGCACTTCGCCGGGGCTACTACATTGGCGGTTATGCGCCTGCACCGTCTGCCCCGTCTGCTCGCCACCCTCCTGCTCGCCATGATCATGGCGGCCGCCACTCTGCTGGCGCCGTCGGTCTCGGCCGAGCCGCCGTTCCGGCTACCGGACTACGTGACCGACAACGCCGGGGTCCTCAACGAGCGCCAACTCGCCGACGTGCAGAAAGTAGTCGATGAGCTCTACAACGAACGCCGCGTGCGGCTGTGGGTGGTGTTCGTCGATTCCTTCGCCCCGCAGGGCGCGGTGGGCTGGGCTCAGCAGACCCGCACCAGCAGCGACCTAGGCAACGAGGACGCCATTCTGGCGGTGGCCACGGGCCAACGTTCGTACGCGTTCCTGGTGCCCCCCGCTGCTGCGGGTGGCAGCTCGACCAAGGTCGACGATATCCGTCGCGACCGCATCGAACCGGCGCTGCGCAAGGGCGACTGGACCGGTGCGGCCACCGCGGCGGCCGGCGGGCTGGCCGACCTCGGCAAGGGCGGTGGCAAGGGCTCACCGGTCTCGCCGGTCAAAATGCTGATCATCGTCGGCATCGGTCTGCTGGTGATCGCAGCGCTGATGTTCTGGAGCCGACGGCGGCGGGCCAAGCGACACGATGCGGACGTTGTGGCGGCCCAGAACGTCGACCCCACCGATCCGGCGGCGTTGGCGTCGGTGCCGATCGGGGCGCTCGACGACCTGTCGAAGTCGATCGTGGTCGAGGTCGACAATGCCGTGCGAACCAGTGCCAACGAGTTGGTGCTCGCAGTCGAGGAGTTCGGGGAGACTCAGACCGCGCCGTTCGCCGCGGCGGTCGACAACGCGCGCACCACGCTCAAACAGGCTTTCGCGGTGCGCCAGAAACTTGACGACGACGTTCCCGATCCGCTGCCCGAGCGCCGAGATCTGCTGACCCGGGTGGTGGTTTCGGCGGCCAAGGCGAACCGGGAACTGAACACTCAGACTGAGTCCTTCCACCAAATGCGCGATCTGGTGTTCAACGCACCCGAGCGCCTCGACGCCCTCACGCAGCAGTTGGTAAATGTGACCGCACGCGTGGAGCCATCGCAGCTGAAGCTGACCGAGCTACACAGCGAGTTCGACGAGTCGGCGCTGGCGTCGGTCGCGCGCAATGTCAATGCCGCCCAGGAGCGTTTGGGATTCGCCGATGAAGCGATCACCAAGGGCCGTGAGCTTTCAGCCAAGCCCGTTGCCGGCGAGGTGGGCGAACTTGTCGATTGCGTGCGCGCTGCGGAATCCTCTCTGCAACAAGCGAATACGATGCTCGACGCGGTGGATAGCGCCGCCAGCGATATTCGGCGGGCCGTGACGACGCTGCCGGCGGCGATCGAAGACATCCAGCGGGGTATCACCCAGGCAGGTACCCACCTCGCCGAAGGCGGGCTGGGCAAGGAGGCCGAATTGTCGGCGGCACGTGACGCCGCTGTCAAAGCGGTGACCGCCGCGCAGGCGACCGGAGCGGCCGACCCACTGGGAGCGTTCACCACGCTCACCCAAGCCGATGCCGATCTGGATCGACTGCTCGCCGGGGCCGCGGAGGAACGCGAAGCCGCCGAGCGGTTAGACCGCTCCTACGAGAAGGCGCTGTTCACCGCCCAGTCCCGGGTGCGTTCGGTCTCGGACTACATCGACACCCGCCGGGGCAGCGTGGGTCCGGAAGCCCGCACCCGGTTCAACGAGGCGGTCCGCCAACTCGAGGCCGCCGAGGCGAAGTCGACGACAAACATCACCGAGGCCATCGCCCACGCCAACGGCGCGGCGATGCTGGCCGCGCAGGCCCAGCAACTCGCCAACGACGACGTTCAGGCCGGCCAGCGTCAGTATCAGGCGCGCTACAGCGGCGGCCGGCAGTCGAACATGGGGGCAATGGTCGGCGGGATCATCCTCGGCAACATTCTCACCGGCGGAAGGGGCGGCGGAATGGGCGGCGGCGGCTGGACATCAACCACCTATGGCGGGTCCTCCGGCGGCGGCGACGGCGGACTGCTGGGCGGCGGCGGGCGCTTCTAGCGCTCAGCCGCGAAGGCGCGCTCCCAGGTAGCCCACCACCGCATCCAGGCCCACCCGCTCCTGCGTCATCGCATCGCGATCACGCACGGTGACCGCCTGGTCTTCGAGGGTGTCGAAATCCACTGTCACGCAGAACGGCGTTCCGATCTCGTCCTGGCGCCGGTAGCGGCGGCCGATCGCGCCGGCATCGTCAAACTCCACGTTCCAGTTCTTGCGCAACTCAGTAGCCAGATCGCGTGCCTTGGGGCTGAGGTCGGCATGCCTAGACAGCGGCAGCACCGCGGCCTTGACCGGTGCCAGCCGCGGATCCAGTCGCAGCACGGTGCGCTTGTCCACCCCGCCCTTGGCGTTGGGCGCCTCGTCTTCGGCGTAGGCGTCGATGAGGAATGCCATGAACGAACGGGTAAGTCCCGCAGCGGGTTCGATGACATAGGGGACGTAGCGAGTGTCGGTCGCCTGGTCGAAGAACGACAGGTCGGTTCCGGAATGCTCCGAGTGGGTCTTGAGATCGAAGTCGGTCCGGTTGGCCACCCCTTCTAGTTCACCCCACGGGTTGCCGCTGAAGCCGAACAGGTACTCGATGTCGGTGGTGCCTGCTGAGTAGTGCGACAACTTCTCCTTGGGATGTTCGAAGAGCCGCAGGTTTTCACGCTTGATGCCCAGGTCGACGTACCACTGCAGCCGGGTGTCGATCCAGTACTGATGCCACTGCGCGGCGGTGTCGGGCTCGACGAAGAACTCCATCTCCATCTGTTCGAACTCGCGGGTGCGGAAGATGAAGTTGCCGGGGGTGATCTCGTTGCGGAAGCTCTTGCCGATCTGGCCGATCCCGAACGGCGGCTTCTTACGTGAACTCGTAACCACGTTGGCGAAATTGACGAAGATACCCTGGGCGGTCTCCGGGCGCAGGTAGTGCATGCCCTCTTCGCTCTCGATCGGGCCGAGGTAGGTCTTGAGCATCATGTTGAACTCACGCGGTTCGGTCCACCGACCCTTTGTGCCGCAGTCGGCGCAGACGATGTCGGTCATCGGCACCGATTCGGGGTCCGGGACGCCCTCCTTCGCGCCCTTCTTCTCGAAGTGCGCCTCCTGCATATGGTCCTGCCGGTGACGCTTGTGGCACTGCAGGCACTCCACCAGCGGATCGTTGAACACCTCGACGTGACCGGAGGCCACCCAGACTTCGCGCGGCAGGATGATCGAGCTGTCGAGGCCGACGACGTCGTCTCGGG
>CAIWCQ010000413.1 GCA_903911165.1 uncultured Actinomycetes bacterium
GGCGCGGCACGGCGACGAAGTCACCCTGCGCGATCTCCCCGACCGTGACCCACCGGCGGGCGTATCGGGCACGCTGGCGACCTGCCTTGCGCTCGTCGCGCAACACCAGCACGGGATGGTTATCGGTGGCGCGGATACTGCGCCGCGTCGTCTTCACTTCATACGTCAACCGAGTATCAGTCTGTGCCGATCCTTTGACCGGGACCACCACGAACCGCTCGGCCTCTTCGTCATAGGCGAAGACGCGGTCGCCGCAACTGACCTCCTTGATGGGAATCTGCCCACGATTGGCGGTCCACACCAAAGTGTCGCCGGCCAAGCATTCGTACTGTGCGGCTACGCCGGAGACCAGCCGCTGCTTCTCGGCTTCCGGGATACCGAGCCGGTCGTAGGTGTTCTTGATGTCCTCGGGCAGCTCATCCCATGTCGCGGCCTGCTTCTCGGTCGACCGCACGAAGTACTTGAGGTTGTCGAAGTCGATGCCCTCGAGATTGGCGCCCCAGTTCGGCATCGGTTTCTTACCGAACGTGCGCAGCGCCTTCAGCCGGATGTTGAGCATCCACTCCGGCTCGTTCTTCTTCGCCGAGATGTCGCGTACCACCGCCTCGGACAACCCGCGCTGCGCGGCGGCGCCCGCGACGTCGGAGTCGGCCCACCCATATCCGTAACTGCCCAGCGAGGCGATCGTCTCCTCCTGGCTGAGCGGTTCGGTGGCTGGCTTGGCCTCCGGTGTGAGGGTCATCGCGACGCTCCTTTGGCTGTGTCTAGTTGGTCCGCGCCGGTGAGCGGGACGTGGGTGGTACAGGCGCAGTCGCCGTTGACGATGGTCGCCAGCCGCTGCACATGGGTGCCGAGCACTTCGGCCATCGCCTGCTGCTCGGCTTCGCACAACTCCGGGAACTCCTCGGCGACGTGGGAGACCGGACAGTGGTGCTGGCAGATCTGCACGCCCTGGATGGGACCCCCGACACGTGTCGTGGTGGTGGCGTAACCGGCTCTGGTCAGCGCGGTGGCGAGCCGCTCGGCGGCCGCTTCGACGTCGCTGTCGTCACCGCTGTCGGCGGCATCGACATCGGACAGGATCGTGTCGATGCGCCGGCGGGCGAAGGTGCGGACCGCGTCCTCCCCACCGATCTCGCGCAGTTGACGCATCGCCGCGGAGGCCAGGTCGTCGTAGGTGTGCTCGAGCTTTGCCCGGCCCGCCGCGGTCAGTCGGTACCGCTTCGCCGGCCGTCCGCGGCCGGCCTGCTGCCACGACGCCGCGGCGTTTGCCTGCGCATCGCCGGCGTCGATCAGCGCATCGAGGTGGCGCCGCACACCCGCTGCGGACAGCCCCAGTCGCTCGCCGATCTGGCTCGCGGTGATCGACCCGGATTCCAGCAGCAATCGGACGATTGCGCTGCGGGTATGGCCATCCACCGGAGCCGCCGGATCCGACACGGCCGCAGGTGCCGTGCGTTCGACCTCGGAGTGGATTTTCACAACACCAGTGTGACGCAATTCCGAGGGTGGGTCTAGCAAGGGCACCCTCAGCTCCGGCTGCCTGAGCACAGTCGGGCCACCGGCATAGCGGCGGTTACGCTGCTGTGGTGGCAGCCCGCCAACGCTCGCTCAGTTCGTCGATCGCCCGCTGGCACGGCGACGAGCGGACCGTGGGTTCGCCACTCAAC
>CAIWCQ010000414.1 GCA_903911165.1 uncultured Actinomycetes bacterium
AGACCGGTTGGCAGCGCGTTGCATACAGGGACTCGCTTGGTTTTTTCAGCGATGGTACACCATCGCGTTGAGTCGACGGGGGGCTTGTGCCTATGATTCCCCGATCGGCCCTGAAGGGGCTCAAGTCCGGTAAATCCCATGCTCAGACGATACGTTTCGCTCCTCGCATTCAGCGCGATTGCCGCCTCTGGCGCCCGTGCCGGGCTTCCCTTCGATCAAATGATCGTTTTCGGCGCGAGCTACGACGATGCCGGCCAGTTTCCCGATCCTGCATTCGGCTATCGCACGGGCCTGCGACTGACCAATATCGATCCCGCCACCGGCGCGCGCGGCTACGCTATGCCCGAATGGCTGGCGCTCGACCTCGGCATCGGGCGATTGACGCCCTCGGCGCCCCTGGTGGTCTTGCCGCGCACGGACACGGTGCAAACCGACAACATCAGTTTCGCGGTGGCGGCCTACCGCGCGGAGGAGGTGTTGCAGTCCGTGACGGGCACCCAGACTTTCTCGATCGGCGCCTTCAGTTCCTCGGGCCCGGGTTTTCTGCAGCGGCTCGCGGCGGGCACGCTGTCCATCGGCCCCAACACGCTTTTTTATGCGCAGCCCGCAGGCAATGACATCCGTGACCTCGATGACCCCGCGCAGACCGTGGCCGTCAGCGTGCAGATTGCCGAGGCCCTGGTGGGCGCCGGCGCGCGCTACGTGCTGACCCCGATACTGCCTGATCTGGGAAGTTTCTCGGACAGCACCAATTTCGACAGCGAGGGACTGACGCCGCTGGGGCTCAGTCGCACGCAGGGCGCGCTGGCTTTCAATCAGGCCTATCTGCAAGGTCTCAGGGCGATCGAGGGCAACTTCATCACGATCGATCTGACGACGTTCTACAGCGAAGTACTGACGGACCCGGGCCGCTACGGCTTTGCGGCGGATCTCGACCAGACCCGCGTCTGTTTCGACGCCACGGCCATCGGCGGACCCGGGTGTATCGAGCCTGCGGGTCGCGGCAAGGCGGCCGGTGGCAATCCCGATGACTTCGTCTTCAACGACGGGCTGCACCCCACTCAGGCCGCCGCCCGCGCCGGCGCAGACCTGATTGAATCGGTCATCCGCGCACCCGGGCAGTACGCGATGATCCCCGAGGCGGTGCTGGGCGATGCAAAGGCCTACCAGAACACGCTTAGCGAACAGCTCGCCGCAGGCCGCTGGGACCGGCGTGACGCGCGCTGGGAACTGTTCGCCTCGGTGCAGGGCGCACGCCTTGATCTTGCCGAGGGCGCGGCTACGCCGGCGGCCAGTTCGGATGCCACCGATATCACGCTGGGCGTGAGCCACGCACTCGGCAATGACTGGTTGGTGGGCGCTGCGTTGGGTGCTCAGTCTGGCCGGCACGCCATCGACGGTTCAGGCAGCAGTTTCGACACCGCGGGGGTCATGGGGTCTGTGTTTGCGGGTTTCCGCCGCGATGACTGGTTCGCGGATGCCGTGTTGACGTTTGGTAAAACCGACGTCGAGGATATCGACCGCGTCTTCGGGCTCGGTTCGCGGATGCTCCGGCGCGAGCGCGGCGCGACCGATGCCGATGTCTTCGGGGCGGCGGTGGATATAGGTGTCGACATGACGCCGGATGGCTACACGCTGCGTTTCGGGCCGTTTCTGGCCGCCGAGTACCAGCAGGTTGAACTCGACGGCTACGCCGAAGAGGGCGCCAGTTCCTCGGCGATGCGGTTTGCTGATCTGGAGCGCGATTCGCTGATCGGCCGGGCTGGCGTGTTCGCGAGCTACCCGTGGCGAGTCGGCGCTGCGGCGGTGGCACTGCGCGGGGAGGTGGCGTGGTTCGAGGAATTCGAGGATCCGGCAAAGACGGTCACAGCCGTCAGCAAAAACCTCGATGCGGGTCCGTGGTTCCGCATGCCCGGCTATACAATCGACGACAACGGGGTACGCGCCTCGCTGGCGGTGGACGCGCGCTGGGATGGCGGGCTGCGGCTTGGCCTGTCCTACCGCTACGACGACAACGATATCGAGGCGCAGTACCTGGGGATGAATCTCAGCTACGGTTTCTAGGGGTTTCCCTGAGAGGGGCTCTCGCTCGCCTGGCAGAAGATCGTGGCCATGCGCTGCTCGGCCCAGCCGC
>CAIWCQ010000415.1 GCA_903911165.1 uncultured Actinomycetes bacterium
GCCGAAGTCAAAAACTCCGAGGTTGCTCACCACTCGGTACACATTGGTGAAGCGAAATGCGGGATTGCCCGGATCGACCTTGTCCCAACCGATTCCGGACACGATGTCGACAGCATCGCAGAATACCCGCTTGGAGTGATTCCCCACCCAGTAACTGGTCGCGTGATTGATGGTGTTCCCGGGAGCGCCGCGGACTCCGAACATCTGCCTGCTCGGATGTTGTAGTGGGCCGAAGGCGGATAGGTTCTGGTTGCCGTACCGGTCGATTTGATTGGCGCCCATCACCACATGGCGACGGCCCCAGGCCAGGGTCTCGAAGACCCGTCCGAACGGCATCCAGCCCTCGATAGCGCCCGGAGCGCCGATCGCCGGGGTGTCGGCGAGCAACCTGGCCTCGCCATCGGTCAACAGGATGTCGGGGGAGAAGGTCAGCCGGGCCAGTCGAGCGCCGATCGACACGATCGTGGTCATCGGCGAGACCATGATCTCCCCGGCGTCGCGGAACAGTTCCGCGCACGCGATCACACATACCTCGGCTCGGCTCACTTCGATCACGATTCCTCCATTGTGAATCGACGAACGGCAGCCTGATAGTCAGCTTCGCTACCCGATAGATAGGTGGCGACGAATTGCGCCCAGGAAGCTTCGTCGGCGGCAGCCTTTGCATAGTGCTGCTGAAACTTCTCGTCACGGCCGTAATCCGGTTCGGCGGTCGTGAAATGGGCCCCGCCGGGCGCCTCGATAACCTCGTCAACCATCATGCGGTTCACCAGAAGCGCCTGCGGTGCAACGGATTTGATTAACTCGTCAGTGGCGACGACTTTTTCAACGGAAAGATAGCGCCGGTCGGCTGCCATGAGGAAAAGATCGTCGAAGTAGGGATCGATGCCGGTGTAGGCCGCATTGCCGTGCGCATCGCCGAGGTTGAGGTGGACGAACGCGGCGTCCAGTCGCAGTGCGGGCATGGCGATGAGTTCCTCGTGCCCGGAGTCTCCCTGCGGGCTGGAACGAAGCGACTCGGGGATGACTGTGGCATAAGGCGATTTCACGGTCTTGAGTTCGCCGTCCCAGAAGTCGAGCACTGAACTGCCCAGGCCGGCCCGGATCGGTAGAAACGGCAATCGCTGTGCGGCAGCCTGCAGGCCGCAGCGCAACATTCCCTCGTCCATCTCGCGGGCGATGATGGCTCCGGTGGTGCGGGCTTTCGCGAACCAGGGATCGTAGAACGGCGGCGAATCCAGGGATACGAAGCCGTAGTACAGCTTGCGCAGCTTGCCCGCCGAGCACAGCAGTCCGACGTCGGGTCCGCCGTAGCTGACCACAGTCAGATCGGTGACGTCGGTCCGCAAGAGTGCGCGCACGAACGCCATTGGTTTGCGCCGGGATCCCCAGCCGCCGATGCCGATGGTCATCCCACTCTCGATCTGCGATACCGCCTCGTCGAGTGTGGTGCGTTTATCTTTCATTGCTTCGCCTTCTTGGTGCCGGCGAATGCATCACGGTGCTCGTCGGAGACGCCAGACAGGTTGAGCTCAAACGTGAAGCCCTGTTCCATTCGGTAACTGGAATTGACCCGTTGGACGTCGATGAGGTTCAGCGCTTCCTTGGCGGCCCGGATTACCCGGGTGTCCTTGGCTGCGATGTCGCGGGCCACCCTGAGCGCGGACTCGTCGAGCTGACCGCGGGGGACCACTTCATGCACCGACCCGAAGTGGTGCAGTGTCGCGGCGTCGACGGTGGCCGCGGTGAAGAATAGCCGCCGCATCATGTGCTGCGGTACCAGCCGCGACAGATGCGTTGCGGCGCCCAGCGCCCCTCGTTCCACCTCGGGCAACCCGAACGTCGCGTCGTCGGAGGCCACGATCACATCGGCGTTGCCCACCAGCCCGATACCGCCGCCGACACAAAAGCCATTGACCGCCGCCACGACCGGAACCTCGCACTCGTAGACGGCTTTGAATGCCGCGAAGCATCCGCGGTTGGCGTCGATCAGCGCACCGAAGCCTTCGGTTGCCTGCATCTCCTTGATGTCGACGCCGGCATTGAAGCCCCGGCCCTCGGCGCGCAGGATCACCACGTGGGTGGCCGTGTCGCGGCCGGCCGCGGTGATGGTGTCGGCAAGGTCGAACCAGCCCTGCGAGGGGATCGCGTTGACCGGCGGGTAATCGACCGTGACCGCGACGATTCCGGGTTCGACGGTGTGGGAGGTGATTGTCATTTGGGGCACTTCCTGATGGGCGGGAACCAGCAGTACCTAAGCAAGCACTTGCTTGGTACGCTAGCACAGTGACCCTGGCGCCCGACAGTTCCCGGATGGACCTCGGTCTCGCCGGTCGCGTCGTCCTGGTGACCGGCGGCGTGCGCGGCGTCGGCGCCGGAATCAGTGCGGTCTTCGCCAGTCAGGGTGCCATTGTTGTCACCTGTGCGCGGCGCCCGGTCGAGGGACTGCCCTTTGAGTTCCACAACTGCGATGTCCGCGACCCCGACGCGGTGGCGGTGCTCATCGACACCATCGTCGCCGAGCATGGCCGCCTCGACGTGGTGGTGAACAACGCCGGCGGATCGCCCTACGCGTTGGCCGCCGAGGCATCCCCGAGGTTCCACCAGAAGATCGTCGAACTCAACCTGCTCGGCATGTTGCACGTCTCGCAAGCTGCCAACGCCGCCATGCAACGGCAGGACCATGGCGGATCGATCATTTCCATCTCCAGCATCAGCGGACGTCGTCCCTCACCGGGTACCGCCGCATACGCCGCCGCCAAGGCGGGCGTAGACAGCCTCACCACAACCCTGGCGGTCGAATGGGCGCCTAAGGTCCGGGTCAATGCCGTGGTGGTCGGCATGGTTGCCACTGAACAGGCCGAACTGTTTTACGGCGACAGCGATTCGCAGGCAGCCGTCGCCGCGACCATCCCGCTGGGCCGGTTGGCGCAGCCGTCCGACATCGGTTGGGCCACAGCGTTTCTGGCTTCGGACGCGGCGTCCTACATCAGCGGAGCCACGCTTGCGGTGCACGGTGGTGGCGAGCCGCCGCCTTATCTATCCGCATCGAGCGCCAACAAATAGGAGGGTCAACTATGGGATTGCTCGACGGTCGGGTTGTCATTGTCACCGGTGCCGGCGGCGGGATCGGGCGCGCGCATGCGCTTGCTTTCGCTGCGGAGGGTGCACGAGTTGTGGTCAACGACATTGGTGTCGGACTTGATGGTTCACCGGCCGGCGGCGGTAGCGCCGCACAGGCCGTTGTCGAGGAGATTGCCGCTGCCGGGGGAGAGGCGGTCACCAGCGGTGCCAACGTTGCGGACTGGGACGAAGCCGCCGGGCTCATTCAGACTGCCGTCGATGCCTTCGGCGGTCTTGACGTCTTGGTCAACAATGCCGGGATCGTCCGCGATCGGATGATCGCCAACACCAGCGAGACCGAGTTCGATGCCGTCATCGCCGTGCATCTCAAGGGCCACTTCGCCACCATGCGGCATGCGGCCGCCTACTGGCGTGGCCTGGTGAAAGAGGGCAAGGCCAGCGCAGACACCGTCAACGCCCGCATCATCAATACCAGTTCCGGCGCCGGACTGCAGGGCAGCGTCGGGCAGGGCAACTACAGCGCCGCCAAGGCCGGTGTCGCTGCGCTGACCCTGGTGGGCGCCGCCGAGATGGGGCGCTACGGCGTCACTGTCAACGCGATCGCACCGTCGGCGCGCACGCGGATGACCGAAACTGTCTTCGCCGACATGATGTCAACGCAGGACAGGGATTTCGATGCGATGGCGCCGGAAAACATCTCACCGTTGGTGGTGTGGCTAGGCAGCGTCGAATCCCGCGATGTCACCGGCCGGGTGTTCGAGGTCGAGGGCGGCATCATCCGAGCCGCCGAAGGATGGCAGCACGGCGCCGAAGTGGACAAGGGCGCGCGCTGGGAACCCGGTGAGCTCGGCCCCGTGGTGCGAAGCCTGCTCGCCGAGGGTCGACCGTCGGTGCCGGTCTACGGCGCCTGAGGCATGCGTCGAGTGTCGCGCCAGAGCGACACTCGGCTCCCAACGTCACTCCAGCGCGACGCTCGGCGACGGTTGGGTTAC
>CAIWCQ010000416.1 GCA_903911165.1 uncultured Actinomycetes bacterium
CTGGTCACCGGCAAAGTAGGACTCGGCGGTGTCGCGGCGGCATTCGAGGCATTGGGTGACCCGGATCGGCACGCCAAGATCCTGATCGACCCGCGGAGTTCCGCGGTGGCGCCGTAGCGCGGACCCCGGCTCAGTGGCCTCGGGCCACCCAGTCGTCGTAGTTCACGATCTCCCCACCGATCGTGGTGCTGTCGCCGTGGCCGGTGTAGACCACGGTGTCGGCGGGCAGGACGCCGAGTTTGTCCTTGATGGACCCGAGGATGGTTCCAAAGTCCGAGAACGAGCGCCCGGTGGCGCCGGGGCCGCCGGCGAACAGAGTGTCGCCGGAGAACACCGCGCCCAGTGCCGGGGCGTAGAGGCAGGTGGATCCGGGGGAGTGTCCCGGGGTCGAGATCGCGCGCAATTCGATGCCGCCGGCGGTGAGCACTTGGCCGTCGGCGAGGGCGCGGAACGCCTTGTCGCCGTGGGTCGTCTCCCACAGCATGGTGTCGGCGGGGTTGAGTAGCACGGGCGCATCAAGGTCGGCGCTCAATTGCGGAGCGACGGTGATGTGGTCGTTGTGGCCGTGGGTGCACACCACTGCCACGACGTGACGTCCGGCCACGGCGTCTTCGATGGCCTTGGCGTCATGAGCGGCGTCGATGACGATGACCTCGGAGCTATCGCCGACAATCCAGATATTGTTGTCGACTTCCCAACTTCCGCCGTCGAGTTCGAAGTTTCCGTGGGTGACGATCCGCTCGATGCCGGGTTGTTGCGCGGGCATTAGAGAACCACCACCGAGCGCAGGACCTCACCAGCATGCATCTTGTGGAACGCATCCTCGATGCCGTCGAGCCCGATCCGTTCGGAGACGAACTTCTCTAGCGGAAGGCGGCCCTGACGGTAGAGGTCGATGAGGGTGGGGAAGTCGCGTTCGGGGAGGCAGTCGCCGTACCAGGAGGACTTCAGTGAACCGCCGCGCGCGAAGAAGTCCACCAGCGGCATCTCCAGGCGCATATCGGGTGTCGGAACACCAACCAGCACAACGGTTCCGGCCAGATCGCGAGCGTAGAAAGCCTGCTTCCAGGTCTCCGGCCGACCGACCGCATCGATCACGACATCTGCGCCGTTGCCGTCGGTGAGGTCCTGAATGGTTTCCACCACATCCTGCTCGCGGGCGTTGATGGTGTGGGTGGCACCGAAGTCGCGGGCCCACTCGAGTTTGGTGTCGTCGGTGTCGACGGCGATGATCGTGCGCGCCCCGACCAGTTTCGCGCCGGCGATAGCGGCGTCGCCGACTCCACCGCAGCCGATCACCGCGACAGTATCGTCGCGGCTCACCGCACCGGTGTTGATTGCCGCACCGATGCCGGCCATTACGCCGCAGCCCAGCAGTCCGGCAACGGCCGCGTCGGCCTCGTCATCGACTTTGGTGCACTGCCCCTGATGGACAAGGGTCTTGTCGGCGAATGCACCGACACCCAACGCCGGCGTCAGTTCGGTGCCGTCGGTCAGCGTCATTTTCTGGGTGGCGTTGAAGGTGTCGAAGCAGTACCACGGCCGGCCGCGCTTGCAGGCCCGGCACTCGCCGCACACCGCCCGCCAGTTGAGGATGACGAAGTCTCCCGGCGCGACCTGGGTTACGCCTTCGCCGATGGATTCCACGACGCCGGCCGCCTCATGGCCGAGCAGGAATGGATAGGAGTCATTGATACCGCCCTCCCGGTAGGTCAGATCGGTGTGGCAGACGCCGCACGCGTGAACGGCAACGACCACCTCGCCCGGACCGGGGTCGGGAACGACGATGTCGACAAGTTCGACAGGTTGGCCCTTGCTCCGCGCGATCACACCGCGCACCGTTTGACTCATGGGTCAAACCTTAGTGGTGCCCCGACGGTGCCGTGCGGGGGATTACGGTGGCAGCGATGTCCTCGGCCCTTGATCTCATCGCCGACTGGCCGGTTTCGGCCGCGTCGGCCGCGGTCGTGGGCCCGTCCGGTGTGCTGGCGGATCGTGGTGGCACCGAACGTGGCTACCGCCTGGCGTCGGTGACCAAACCGCTAGTGTCCCGCGCGGCTCAGGTTGCCGTGGAGGAGGGCGTGGTCGATCTGGACAGCCCGGCCGGGCCGCCCGGATCGACCATTCGCCATCTGCTCGCCCACACCTCGGGGTTATCGATGCATTCCGCCGAGGTGCTGGCTGAACCCGGGACGCGCAGGGTCTACTCCAATTACGGCTTCGCGGTGCTGGCCGAGACGATAGAGATGCACTCCGGCATCGAGTTCAGCCGGTATCTGATCGAGGCGGTCTTCGCACCGCTAGGTATGAGCGCGTCGCGACTTGACGGCGGTGCGGCGGCGGCCGGCTTCGGCGGAGTCTCCACGGTGGCCGACCTGGTGGCGCTCGCCTCAGACCTACTCACGCCCCGGATCGTGTCGGCGCAGATGCACGGCGAGGCCACCAGCGTGCAGTTTCCGGGGCTGAGTGGTGTCTTACCGGGCTTCGGAGTCCAGCGCCCTAATGATTGGGGACTGGGTTTCGAGATCCGCGGCGCCAAGACCCCGCATTGGACCGGTACCGCGAACTCGCCCGCCACCTACGGGCACTTCGGGCAGAGCGGGACGTTCATCTGGGTCGATCCGGTCTACGGGGTGGCTTTGGTGGTCCTGACCGACCGGGACTTCGGTGAGTGGGCAAAACCGCTGTGGCCTGCACTATCGGACGCAGTCCTACGGGAGTTCATGTCGGACTAGCGCAACAGGGGTATCAGGGGGCACAATAGACACGTACGACACAGCTGCATCTCCGGAAACACCAGGTCGTTGGGGAAGACGTCCCTAGTACAACCGGAGGAGCAACGTGATGCGTGCGTCGAACCAGTTCGCCGACTCGACGACCGGCGTGGTGTATCTCCATGCCTCGCCCGCGGCGGTGTGCCCACATGTGGAATGGGCACTTTCGTCGACCCTGAATGCCCGGGCCCAGCTCAAGTGGACCGCGCAACCGGCCATGCCGGGTCAACTGCGTGCGGTCACCAACTGGGTGGGACCGGTGGGCACCGGGGCGCGTCTGGCCAGTGCCCTGCGCGCATGGTCGGTGCTGCGTTTTGAGGTCACCGAGGATCCGAGCGCGGGGGTGGACGGGCAACGCTTCTGTCACACGCCGCAGCTGGGTCTGTGGAACGGGGCGATGAGCGCCAACGGCGACATCATGATCGGCGAGATGCGACTGCGGTCGCTGATGGCCGAGGGTGCCGACACATTGGCGGCTGAACTCGACACCGTGCTCGGGACGGCGTGGGATGAGGCCCTGGAGCCGTATCGCGACGGGGGAACCGCCGGCGAGGTCAGTTGGCAGAGCCGGGGAGTGGGTTAACTCACCCGGGTACGATCGGCCCCGACCGTAGAAGGGGCAGCCACGATGTCAGAGCGCGGCCGGTGGTTGCAGGCCGGTGGTCACTTCTCCTGGGTCCCGAACGAGCCACTTCTGCATGCCGACAGTCTGAATATCTTTCATGCCGAGTTCGGCGATCCTGATGCGCCGCTACTGCTGATGGTGCATGGCTTTCCGACCAGCAGCATCGACTGGTGCGACGTCGCGGGCGAACTCAGCGTCACCCACCGGGTGTGCGTGCTCGACATGCCGGGGTTCGGCTTCTCCGACAAGCCCGTCGGCGAGAGCTACACGTTGCGCCGCGACAGCGAACTCCTTGGGTTCTACGTCGAGCAGATACTGGGTGCGACCACCGGCGCCATCGTCGCCCATGATCGCGGGGACAGCGTGGCACTGGGTTTCGCCATCCGATGCGCGGCCGGTGAGTTTCCCTTCGAGTTGACCAACCTGGTGCTCAGCAACGGCAATATCTTTCTGCCGTTGTCGAATCTGACTGACTACCAACGTGAACTGCTGGATCCGCAGACTGCGCCGTCGTTGAATTTCATGACCCCGGAGATGTTCGCGACTGGGTTGGGGCGGAGCATGTTCACCCCACCCCGGGATCCGGATGATCCGACGATCGCCGCACTGGCGGACACCTTCGCGTACAACGACGGAATGGCGGTCATGCACGGCACCATCCAGTACCTGGTGGAGCGTGCCGAGCACGAGACTCAGTGGCTGGACCGCCTGGCCACGCTGCCAATCAAGACCACGTTGATCTGGGGCCTGTGCGATACCGTGGCTCCACTGCGGGTAGCGGCTCACGTGTGGGATAACTACCTGGTGGACAAGCCGGGCGCTAATGAGTTCTGGGTGCTGCCGCGGGCGAATCACTACGTTCAGAATGACCAGCCGCGGGAGTTTGTCCAAGCGCTGACGACGACGTTGTCCAACACCTCGCCCGCGGCGCCGGGACCGGTGTCCGATGAGGTGGGTGCTCCGGTTTTCGTCGACCGATCCCGGTCGCGACTACCGACGGCCAGTGACGTTCTCAGCCGAGGCCAGGGTTAGGAAGAGGCAACAGGTGAGCAGCAAGGAAATTCCCGCACGCGCACGCGTCGTCATCGTCGGCGGCGGTGTAACCGGATGCAGTATCGCCTACCACCTGGCACACCTTGGCTGGACCGACGTGGTGTTGCTCGAGCAGCACGAACTGACCGCGGGTACCACCTGGCATGCGGCCGGATTGATCACCTCGGCCGGCATGACGGATGAGACCGCTCTGTTTTTCAGCCGGTACTCACGTGACCTCTATGCACGCCTTGAAGAAGAGACCGGTCACTCCACCGGATTCAATCCGGTCGGTCACGTCAGCCTGGCCACCAATCCGCAGCGACTCGAGGCGCTGCGACGGTCGTCGGCCTGGATGCACGGATTCGGGGTCGCTGAACACGAGATCTCCCCGCGCGAACTGCAGGATATGTGGCCGCTGCTGGAGACCTCGGATGTGCTGGCCGGGTTCTACGTGCCGGATGAGGGTCGTGCCGATCCGGTCGGCGTCGCCACCTCGATGGCCAAGGGCGCCAGAGCACTTGGGGCGCGCGTCTTCGAGGGTGTCACCGTCACCGGTATCGAGACGAAACGCGGGCGGGTAAGCGCGGTTCTGACGTCGCAGGGCCGTATTGAGACCGAGATCGTGGTGAATGCGGCGGGCATGTGGGCCCGTCAACTTGGCGCGCTCAATGACGTCTGCATCCCGTTGCAGGCGGCCGAGCACTACTACCTCATCACCGACGCCGTGCCGGGCATGGACAAAGACCTCGCGGTGATCGAGGACCCGGAAAGCTACGGCTACTACCGGCCGGAAGGCGACGGAATGCTGGTCGGCCTGTTCGAACCGGTCGGTGCCCCGTGGTCACTGGATGGCGTGCCGGACAGCTTCGCGTTCGGCACCATGCCGCCGGATTGGGACCGGGTCGGACCGTACCTGGGCTCTGCTCTGGAGCGCATCCCGTCGCTGTCGGAGGTCGGCGTCCGGCTGTTTTTCTGTGGGCCGGAATCCTTCACCCCCGATGTCCGGCCGATGCTGGGGCCGGCGCCCGAATTGGACGGATACTTCGTGGCGGCCGGGATGAACTCGCTGGGCATCCTGATGGGTGGCGGCATCGGAAATGTCATGGCGCAGTGGATCGTCGACGGTGTGCCGCCGGTGGACGTCACCGGTTACGCCATCGACCGGGCTGCGACGCATGAGACGTCCCGCCGGTTCCGGGCTGAGCGAACCGTCGAGCAACTCGGTGTGCTCTTCGGTGACGCGGTCTGGCCTTCCTGGAAGCCCGGCACGGCACGCGACATTCGGCGCTCGGTGCTCCATGACCGACTCGCCGCCGCCGGTGGGCACTTCAACGCCTCGGTGGGCTGGGAGTTCGCCGAGTGGTACGACACCGACGGCGCTCATCCGCAGACCACCCTCGATTACGCCCGGCAGGGCTCGTTCGACATCGTCGGCCGCGAGCACCGTGCCGTACGCGAGGACGTCGGCGTACTGGACATGAGTCTGATGGCGAAGTTCCTCGTGCAGGGTCCCGACGCGGCGCGGGTGCTCGACCGGCTTTCGGTCAGCGTGATCGACCGCGAGATCGGACGGCTGGTCTACACCCAGTGGCTCAACAACGCCGGCGGTATCGCCACCGATCTGACGATCACCCGCCTCGGTGACGAGAAGTTCCTCGTCGTGACGTCGGACCTCATCCATCGCCGGATTGAACCGATGATCCGTCGCGAAACCCGCTCCGGGGAGATCGTCGTCGTCACCGAAACCACGTCCGCGACCACGCTGCTGTCGGTGCAGGGCCCGAAGTCGCGCACCCTGCTGTCGAGGCTTACCGACGCCGACCTGTCCAATGAGGCATTCCCGTATCTGTCGGCCCGGCACATCCATGTCGGTTATGCGCCGGTACTGGCGGCCCGGGTGACCTACCTCGGCGAACTCGGTTGGGAATTGCATATTCCCACCGAGTACGCCACCGGGGTCTACGACGAATTAGTGACCGCCGGAACCGATCTCGGCTTTCGGCCGGTCGGGCTGGCGGCGATGTCGAGCCTGCGACTGGAGAAGGGATACCGGGATCTCGGCGTGGACATTGACAACACCGACAACCCGATCGAGGCCGGACTCGGGTTCACCATCGCCTGGGACAAGCCGGGCGGGTTCGTCGGCCGCGACGCGCTGCTGGAGTTCAAGGCCCAGGGCACCCCGCGCAACCGAGTCGTCAACTTTCTCGTGGACGATCCGGAAGCCGACCTGTTCGGCAATGAGCCCGTTCTCGCCGACGGAAAGTGGGTGGGCTACGTCCGGGCGGCCGCATACGGATACAGCCTTGGTGGTCCGGTCGGCTTGGCGCAGGTGCGCCACGATGACGGTGTCACCGCGGACTGGTTACGCGAGCAGATCTTTACGGTGCACACTCCGCACGGGGATCTGCCGGCCCGGCTGCAGAC
>CAIWCQ010000417.1 GCA_903911165.1 uncultured Actinomycetes bacterium
CGACGGTGCCGGCGACGGTGCCTGAAGGGGTGGACCGGTTCATTTGAGCTTGAGCGCCGCGCCGGGAGGGGCGGCTTTCTTCGGGGCAAACTGGGTGATGATTTCGTGGATCAGTTCCCGGGCCGCCTTGGGTGGGATGCCCGTCTGGCCGGCTATCCGGTGCAGCAACTCGAGCTCGTCCTCCGTCATGCCTTCCGCGGCGGCGATCAGGCAGAGGCAGCGGAAGCCCTTGAATTTCAGCTCCCCCGCGTTGTCCTTCATCCACGCCGCGCTTTCCGCCAGCAGCGCCTCGGCCTGGGCCACCGTGGTGAGCTCGGCCAGGGCGGCCTCCGGATCGCTGGTCAAGGGCAGGAGCATTTCAATCAACAGATCCTGCTCGCGTTCCCCCAGGCCCTGGCCGTCGCAATGGCCCACCAGCAAGCCGCCCGCCAGCAAATAGTTGAGCTTGTGCCGCTCCTCCGGCGTCGCGGGCTTGTGTTCCATCAACTTGGCCAGCTCGGCAACTTCCGCGTCCACCTGTGCGAGCGGTCCGGCCCCGGCGTGCTTCCCGCCGGCGTCCCGGTAGAGCTGGAGGGCGCGAACCCGGATGGGGATGGACGGATGGCTGTAATCGCTGAGCGAATCCCGGCGTTCCAGTTGCCGGAGCTCCTCCAGTTGCGCCAGGAACGCCCCGATGTCGAAGTGCAGGTGCTCCGGCCCCAGGCCGCTGGCCAGCTTGAAGAACACCGACACCACGGCATCCAGCTGGCCCGCGGCGGCCAGGAACCCGGTCCGGTCCGCCGACAGCTCGGCCAGGCGTTGCCAGATGTCGAGCCGGCGGGCCAACAGGTCGGGCAGGTTGGAGTCCCCCTCCCGGTCCTTGCCGAAGGCCAGAGGGACCATCCGCATCCGGTTATGCTGGAAGAGGAGGTGGCCAATTTCATGGCCCAACACAAACCGCAGCTCATCGTCGTTCATGCGCTCGATCAGCCGGCTGGTGAGGGAGATGATATGGGGGGCCTGATCCAGGGAGGAGACGGCATACGCATTGATCTCCGCGCTTTCGCAGACAAAGAGCTCGATCGCACTGGCGCAGCCCAGCGTCTGGCTGACCTCCTCCAGCAGGGCGGCCAGGCGGGGGGCCATCCGCCGGGTGAGCTTGAGCTGGCTGCTGAGAATGTTGTCCCGCAGGGAGCGGCAGCCGCCCTCCCGCTCGAAGTGGGACAGGATGGACTCCAGCTCAAACGTCGCCATCAGCCGTTCCAGTTGCTGGCGTTCCGGGGCGAAGCGCAGGGCGCCCAATTCGGCGGGTCGGGTTGCATCGGGGGTGGTCATGGTTGGATTGGGGAGGAGTTCAAACGACGGCGGTGGCTGGAACGGCGGCTCCGAAACAGGCCTGGGCGGCCCGAAACGTGTTCAGGTGCAGGGGCACCAACTCCGTTTCGATGGGCTCCTGATAACCGCCCGCCAGCACGAAGAGCACCGGCAGCTTCCGCGCCCGGCACGCTGCGAACACAAGGCGGTCGCGCTCGAACAACTGTTCCGTGGTCATGCCCAGCGAGCCGAGCGGGTCATCCAGGTGCGGGTCCGCGCCCGCCTGATAGAGCAGGAGGTCGGGCTGCCACCGGTCGGCCCGCGCAAAGGCGTCGGCGAGGGCCTGCCG
>CAIWCQ010000418.1 GCA_903911165.1 uncultured Actinomycetes bacterium
CCGTCCACCTGGGACAGCACGCCGACGCTGCTGCGTTCGGCGTTGATCGCTTTTTGCGAACCATCGCTGGTGATCACCCTTGCGATGTGGGTAACCGGGTCGAAGGTGAACCCGACCGCCACCACGTGCGGGGAACCATCGGCGCGCAGGGTCGTCAACATCGCCAGGTGACGCTCGGAGAGGAAGTCCAGAGCGTCGCTGGTCAGCCGGGTAGTTTGATTCGCCATCAGGCATCACGCTAGCGCAGTGAATAATCGCAGCCATGAAAGACACGGCCGACACGGCCGGCGGGGTGGTGGTGATTTTCGGCGGCCGCAGCGAGATTGGTGTCGAACTCGCCAGCCGACTCGCCCCGGGGTCGACGGTCGTGCTGGCCGCCCGTGGTGCGGACCACCTCGGCGACCAGGTTGCGGCGGTGCGCGCGGCCGGGGCTCGGGCCGTTCACGCGATTGAGTTCGACGCCGACGATCTGGCATCGCACGGCCCACTGGTGGACAAGTTGGTTGGGGAATACGGAGCAATCGGCACCGCGGTTCTGACGTTTGGCGTCCTGGGTGATCAGGTCCGCGCGGAGGCCGACCCCGCCCACGCGGTGGCTATCGTGCACACCGACTACGTCGCGCAGATCAGCCTGCTGACCCTGCTGGCCACCGCGATGCGCGATGCCGGCCACGGCGCGCTGGTGGTGTTCTCCTCGGTGGCCGGGGTGCGGGTGCGCCGGGCCAACTACGTCTACGGCTCGGCCAAGGCAGGTCTGGACGGCTTCGCCAGCGGGCTGTCAGATGCGCTCCACGGCACCGGAGTACGACTGCTGATCGTGCGGCCCGGATTCGTGATCGGCCGGATGACCGCGGGGATGGATCCCGCGCCGCTGTCCAGCACACCGGCACAGGTGGCCGCGGCCACGGCACGTGCGCTGTCGACGGGCCGCCGCACGGTCTGGGTGCCGTGGGCCTTGCGGCCGCTGTTCTTTTGTATGCGACTGCTGCCGCAAGCCGTCTGGCGGAGGATGCCCCGATGATGAACGAAGTGAAGAATCGAGAATGGCTCCGGTGATTGTTGTCGTGGGTATCGGCGCTGACGGGATGGCCGGGCTGTCGGAGAACTCCCGGTGCGAACTGCGCAACGCCACCGTCATATACGGGTCGTCGCGCCAGCTTGATCTGCTCGACGACACCGTCACCGCGCTGCGGCACCCCTGGCCCACGCCAATGCTTCCGGCGCTGGAAGCGCTACCGGTCGATGAAGACATTCACGTCGTAGCCAGTGGCGATCCGCTGCTGCATGGCATTGGCGGCACGCTGATTCGCCTGTACGGCGCAGAGCGGGTAGTGGTCCTGCCGCACGTGTCCTCGGTCAACCTTGCCTGTGCGCGAATGGGATGGGCGGTGTCCGACACCGAGATCATCAGCCTGGTGACAGCGCCGGTGCACACGGCGATTCGTCGGGGCGGTCACGCCGTGGTGCTGTCCCGCGACGCTTCGATCGCGGCGGAGTTGGCCACGGCTCTGACCGAGACCGGTCGCGGCGCTTCGGAGTTCACCGTCCTGGAGCAACTCGACGGTGTCAGGGAGCGAATCCGCAGTGGCCAGGCACAGGCGTGGGCAGCCGAACCCCCCGACGACATCGACGATCTCAACGTCATCGCCATCCACTACCTCCCCGAGGAGTACGACGGTGCCGCGCTGCCCGACTCGGCTTTCCGGCACGACGGGCAGATCACCAAACAGACCATCCGGGCAGTGACACTGGCCGCACGGGCGCCGCGGCGGGGGGAGTTGCTCTGGGATGTCGGGTCAGGATCGGGCAGCATCGCCATTGAATGGTGTCGGGC
>CAIWCQ010000419.1 GCA_903911165.1 uncultured Actinomycetes bacterium
ACATCGGATACAAAGAGGTGCCGTCGACGCTGTTGCCGGCACGAAACGAGTCGAACGCGGCCGGGGACGCAGAGCAGAAACCAGGCCCGCCGTTGGCGATGACGATGACGTTGCCCTCGTAGCTGAAGAGCTTTCCGATCGCGACGGCGGCCAGCAGGCCGAGGAGCGAGAAATGGAAGACGATGTTGCCGAACTCGCGCAGATAGCCTTTCTCGGCAGAGATCTCCGTGACACCGTCGACCTGCCGGGTGACCCGCCGCCAACCGCGCAACTCTTCGGAGATCAGCGCGGCGAGGGCTTCGGGCGAGCCGGCGACGTCCGCCTGGGCGTGTTTGGGCAGCCGGCCGAGGTTGCGCGGGACCCCCACCGGCACCGCACGCAGCCCGCGAATGTGCTCAATGGTCCGCGGGGTTAGACAACCCACCAGCGAGATGAACAGCAGCGCGTAGATGGCGGTGAACCAGAAACTAGCGAACACGTCGAACAATTGCAGTCGGTCCAGCCAGGGACCGATCGTCGGATGCGCGGCCAGGTACTGCTCGACCTTGGACTCGTTGAGGCTGCGCTGGGGCAGCAGAGCGCCGGGCACCGCCCCGAGTGCGAGCAGGAACAGCAACGCCAACGCGGTGCCCATCGAGGTCAGCGCGCGCCAGCCCTTCAAGAGCAGCGTCATATCGGCAGCCTCACATCACTGACGAAACCATCCCGTATCCATGAGATGAACTCGTTCCACGCACCGGTCACCAGGGCGAGTCCTACCACGATGAGCAGCACGCCGCCGAGGACCTGAATGGCGCGGGTATTTCGGCGCAACCAGTCGAAGGCGCCGACGGCCCAGCCCGAACCCACCGCCAGAGCGAGAAACGGGATGCCCAGACCCATGCAGTAGGCGATCACCAGCGCCACCCCCCGGGCAACGCTGGCTCCGTCGGTGGCGGATGCGACGGCGATCACCCCGGTCAGCGTCGGGCCCAGACACGGCGTCCAGCCGAGGGCGAACACCGCGCCGAGCAGGGGCGCCCCGGCCAGCCCCGCCAGCCGGCGTGGGGTGAACCGCACCTGTCGCTGCAGTGCCGGGATGAACCCGATGAACACCAGTCCCATGATGATCGTCACCACACCGCCGATGCGTTGCAGCACAACCTGATTGGTGATGAGCGTCGTCGTCATCCCGAGCACCGCGACGGTGCCCATGACGAACACCACGGTGAATCCGGCCACGAACAGCGCGGCCGAACCGACGACCCGCCAGCGTCGGGTCCCGTCGGCGCCGTCCACACCGACCACCGCAGCAAGGTAGGACAGATAGCCGGGAACCAGTGGGACCACACAGGGGGAGGCGAACGACACCAGGCCGGCCAGCACGCACAGCCCCAACGCCACCAGCAGCGGGCCGGCGGCTGCCGTCTCGGCGAGGCCGGTCACCGCGGGGTGTCCCCGCTCGCCGGTAGGGGCTCGGCCGCGAGCCGTTGCACGAGTGGGAGCAGATCTTCGGCGAGCAGTTCGCGGAGGAACACCGCGGCGACCCGATGTTCGCGGTCCAGCACCACCGTGGAGGGAATCACGGTGGTGGGGTATTTCCCGCCGAAGGCGATCATGGTGCGCATGGCCGGGTCGTAGATCGACGCGAAGGTGATTTTGCGGTCGGTGATGAAGTCCCGCGGTGCGTCGATGTCGTTGTCGCGGACGTCGATTCCCAATACCGCGACGCCCTGCTCGCGGGTGGCGTCGTAGACCTTCTGCAACTGGGTGATCTCGGCGCGGCACGGCCCGCACCACTGCCCCCAGATGTTGATCACCACCACCTTGCCGGCGAAGTCGCTGAGCGAGATGGTGCGCGTCAGGTCCATCAGATCAGGACCCGACACCGGACCCGGTCGTCCGCGGCTCTGCGGCGGGTCATAGATGATGTCGGTCTGACCGCCCGGGGCAACGAACTCGAAGGTGCCGCCCTGGGCGACGGCGTCGTCCCCGGTGGAGCAGCCGGAGATCAGTGCCACCGTCGCGATGAGCGCGTTCGCGATGAACCGCTTCACCCTCCCGCCGGCTCCCAGTACTTCCAGTCCACCAGTTCGTCGCCATCGAAAACGAAGGTGTTCAGCGACGCGAGATCGCACATGCGCTTGCGCGGGTCGTGCGGCAACCGGTGGCCCAGCATCGAGCGGCGCAGAATCTCCACCGGCAGTTGATGACTCACGCACACCACCTCATGCCCGACGCCCAGGGACCGGGCCTCGTTGACGGCGCGCCGCATCCGCGCGGCCACCTGGGCATACGGCTCTCCCCAGGAGGGCCGCAGCGGGTTGAGCAGGTATCGCCAGTTACGCGGGTCCCGCAGGGCACCGTCACCGGGTGACACCCGCTGGCCCTCAAAGATGTTCTCGCTCTCGATGAGGTCACCGTCGGTGCCGATGGTCACGCCGTGGTGGCCGGCGATCGGCGCCGCGGTCTGCTGGGCACGCTCCAGTGGCGAGGCGACGACGGCGACGATGTCGTGACCGGCCAGTGCGTCGGCGACCGCCTGAGCCTGGGACTTGCCGCGCTCGGACAGGTAGAAACCCGGCTTGCGCCCATAGAGGATCTTCTCCGGGTTGTGCACTTCGCCGTGGCGCATCACATGCACCGTGGTCCGGGGTCGCACGGTCATCACGGCCTCGCCTGGGCGGCGGCCCGCGCCGCGGCCGGCAGGGCGTCGGCGATCCGCTCGAAGGCCTCGTCGTCGAGAGCCGCCGAGACGAACCAGGCCTCGAAAGCACTCGGTGGCGCATAGACGCCGGCGTCAAGCAGGGCGTGGAAGAACGCCGGGAATCGCCAGGTCTCGCTGGCACGGGCAGCGGCGAAGTCGCGTACGGGTTCCTCGGCAAAGAAGACTGACAGGAAGTTACCGGCCCGCGAAACCTGATGTGTCACACAGGCATCGGTCAGCGCCCCGGTCAGCAAGAGTTCCAATCGGTCGGCATTGGCGTCCAACGCCGCGTACACCGAGTCGTCGGCGTGGCGCAGGGTGGCCAGTCCGGCGGCCACCGCGACCGGGTTTCCGCTCAGCGTGCCCGCCTGATACACCGGCCCGAGTGGCGCGAGGCGTTCCATCACGTCGGTGCGGCCGCCGAACGCCGCGGCAGGCAGGCCCCCGCTCATCACCTTGCCAAAGGTGAAGAGGTCGGCGTCCACCGGATCGATTCCGTACCAGCCGGATCGGCTGATCCGGAAGCCGGTCATCACCTCATCGACGATCAGCAGCGCGCCGTACTGTGCGGTGATCCGGCGCAGTGCGGCGTTGTATCCGGGCAGCGGCGCGACGGCACCCATGTTTCCCGGTGCCGCCTCGGTGATGACCGCGGCGAGGGTGTCGCCGTACGCGGCGAAGGCCTCCTCCACCGCGGCAATGTCGTTGTAGGCCAACACAATGGTGTCGGCGGCGGTGGCGCCCGTGACCCCGGGCGACGACGGCAGGCCCAGGGTGGCGACTCCGGAGCCGGCGTCGGCCAGGAGCGCGTCGACGTGTCCGTGGTAGCAGCCGGAGAACTTGACGATCTTGGCCCGTCCGGTGAAGCCGCGGGCCAGGCGCACCGCGCTCATGGTGGCCTCGGTGCCGGAGTTCACCAGGCGCACCCGCTGCACCGGGGCGACCCGGGCGATGATCTCGGCGGCCAACTCGGTCTCGCCCGGGGTGGGCGCACCGAAGGACAGCCCGTCGGCAGCCGTCCGCTGCACCGCCTCCACGACGGCCGGGTGGGCGTGGCCCAGAATCATCGGCCCCCAGGAGCAGATGAGGTCGACGTAGCGGTTGCCGTCGGCGTCGGTGAGCCAGCAGCCTTTCGCTGAGGTCATGTAGCGGGGAGTGCCGCCGACCGAGTTGAACGCCCGCACCGGGGAGTTGACACCGCCCGGGATCACCTCGCAGGCCTCGGCGAAGAGCTTCGCCGAGATGCTCGTAGTTCCCGCCGGCTCGGTCATGGCCACCAGTGTCCCAGCCTGGGCGATCCGGCCAACTACAGGGTGTAGTTCCTCCTGGCGGGGCCGCGGCAACGGGCGGTTCCGGTCGGTGCCACTGTGACGGATCAGTTGGTCAGCGGAACCGCTTGAGCCGCAGGCTGTTGACCACCACCAGCACCGAGGACACCGCCATCGCCGCACCGGCGATCATCGGGTTCAGCAGTCCCAGCGCCGCCAGCGGGATGGCCGCGGCGTTGTAGCCGAACGCCCAGAACAAATTCTGTTTGATGATCCGCAGTGTCTTCGACGACAGCCGCAGCGCGGTCGGGACCGTCCGCAGATCGCCGCGCACCAGGGTGATATCACCGGCCTCGATCGCCGCGTCGGTTCCGGTTCCCATCGCCATCCCGATGTCGGCGGTCGCCAGGGCCACCGAGTCGTTGACGCCGTCGCCGACCATGGCCACCCGGCGGCCGCGAGCCTGCAGTGCACTGATCGCGTCGGCCTTCTGCGACGGCAGCACCCCCGCGATCACATCGGAGGCGGCGATGCCCACCTCGGCGGCAACACGTGCGGCCACCGCTTGATTGTCACCGGTCAACAACATCGGGGTGATGCCCAGCGCCTTGAGTTCGGCGATCGCTTCGGCGCTGGTGGGCTTGATCGTGTCGGCAAGCCGGATCACCCCGCGGCGGGCAC
>CAIWCQ010000420.1 GCA_903911165.1 uncultured Actinomycetes bacterium
GGTGTCCGGTGGCCTTAGGGAGCAGTCTCCTCCGACAGCGCGGCACGGACCATCGCTCTGCGCTCGTCGATGGTTCGGCTGATCTCTTGCAATAACGCCGGTCGTTCGAGCAGCAACTCCTCCATCGCGACGCGTTTGATCGCAAGCACGGTGACCTCGCCCTCGGCGTAGGCGTCCCCGGCGACGGGCTCGCGGGTCAGCGCGGTCTGGCCGAGGAAATCGCCCTTCTGCAGGGTGCGGATCGGCAGCCTCGAGCCGTCCCCGCCGTCGACACACAGCCTGATCCGGCCCTTGATCACAAATGTCATCGCCGACGGGATTTCCCCGCGTCCGAGGACGATTTCGCCGGCGCCGTACCTCGCGAGGGTGGCGTGCGGCAGTAGAGCCTCCATGTCGCAGTGGCTGAGTCGCAGGACTGGTGCGACGCTCCGTAGCGCCGCGACCCGGTTGGGTTCTGCGGTGAAGTCGTCGACGGCACCGTCGGAGTGCAGGCCGGCACGCCGGGATGAGTACCACAACCAGCGTTGGAACGTGGTCCTGGCGGCGGCGTCGTCACCGGGAGAGGTCAGCGGGATCGTGGTCGTGTACCCGGTGCTGCTGGTGGCGGCCACTACCGGCGTCGCGCCGTCGCGAAGCTGCGGAAGTTCCGCGGCGATCTTGGCCAGTAGCGCGCAAATCTCATCGGGTGCGTCGGCGGAGCTGAAGGTTGACTCCACCACCAAGTTGTAGCTGTCGGTCGGTCTGCTCAAATTCGCGAACGAGGCCGCCGCCAATACCGAGTTGGGAATGATCTGCATGCCGCTGCCGGTGTCGATATGGGTTGCGCGCCAATTCACCTCGGTCACCCGGCCACGGACAACGCGAATACTCGGGATATTGGTTTCCACCCAATCGCCTAACTTGAACGGTTGCTCGAAGAGCAGCAACAGCCCTGAGATGATCTGACCTACGGAGTTCTGCAGGGTCAGGCCGAGCACGATCGAGCCGATGCCCAATACGGTGAACAGCTTGCCGACATTGGCACCCCATACCTGGGAGAAGATCAGGGCCACGCCCAGGGCGATGATCACGAATCGGGCGACGTCGAGGAAGATCGACGGCAGTCGGCGCCGCCAACTGCCCTCCGGCGCCCCCTGGAACAGCGTGGCGTTGAGACCGGCGAGCAGCATCAGCAACACCAGGAAGCCGAACGCCGTGGTGACGATCCGCACCCCGGTCGTCTGCGCCGAGATACTGCTGGTTTGCACGATGAGAAGCAAGACAGCACCCAGCGGCAGAACGTAGTTGCGCAGCAGGCCGACCGGCTTCGCCATCGCACTGCCTCGGCGGTTGAGGCTGTTGTGCAGTTCGGTCAACAGCACCAGGGCGGTCGGCAGTCCAATGGCCAGGATCAGCGCCCAGTAGAACCACGGCGCTGTCACGATGCTCACAACTCACCACTCATGTGTCGTCCTCGACAAGCAGCCAGACGGGTTCCTCCCGGCCGCCGACGGTGACCGAGCCCGCCGGGAGATAGCGCCGGGTGTCCCGGGTGACCTCGTACACACCGGTGGCGACGTACACCCCGGGTTTGGCGGTACTGCGCCGGATCGCCGCCGCCAGATTCACCGCCGAGCCCCACATGTCGTACACCAGGCCAGCCCGTCCGACCAGCCCGCTGGTCACCGCGCCGGTATTGATAACGACACGTAACGCGATACGTTGATCGTTCTCTGCGTTGTATCGCTCGACGATCCGTTGCATTTCGAGGGCGAAGTCCACCGTGCGCGCCACGTTGTCCAGCCGCGGAATGGTGAGCCCGCAACTGGCCAGGTAGCCGCTGTAGGTGTTGCGCACCCGTTCGACCCCTAGGTCCTCAGCGGCTCGATCGAATTCGCTGGCCAGGTTGTTGATGATCGCCAACGTCTCCTCGGCATCGAGCTCGCCGGAAAGATCGTCGAGTCCGACCACGTCAGCGGAGAGGACGCTGACGTTCTGGTGCTCCTCGGCGATGGTCTCCTCGCCGTCGCGGTACCGCTGCACCACCGTGTCAGGCATCAGAGAGCGCAGCAGCCGCTCGTTTTCGGCGCGCTGCTCGGTGAGTAGTTGATGCTTGACGGCGAGATTACGGCTCATCTCGTTGAAGGCGGTGGTGAGCTGGCCGAATTCGTCGCGGGATTCGACGGGCAGGGCGATGTCGTAGTCGCCGGCGCTGATCCTTCGCGCCCCGTCCTCGAGGCGCCGGATCGGGCGGATGAAGACCCGTGACCACAGCGCAGACACCAGGCAGGCGATGAAGATAATCCCCGCCGTGGTCCGGGCTAGGCGTTGGGCGAATCTGCGTTCCGGTGCGAATGCCTCCGCAGTGTCGGTGGTGGCGATCATGACCCAGTCCAGCCCCGCGAGTTTCACCGGCGCGTAGGCCACCAACGCCCGGCGGCCGAGGTAATCGGTGATGATGTCGGTGCCGGATTCGCCCCGTTGCGCGGCTTTCGACGCGGAGGTGCCGACCGGCTGATTGAGGACGGTGGTGCCGATCCGGATCGCCTGATCTGCGACAGCGGCGGGTGTGCCGGCGGCGATCACGGCTTTTCGGTAGGCGTCTGGATCTTCCAGGAACAGCCGGGAATCCGAGCGCATCCGGTCGTCGGGTCCGATCAGGAACGTCTCGCCGGTCTGTCCCATTCCGACCCGGGACCAGTCCCTGTCGAACGTCATGACCCGGTTCAGCATCGACAGCGGAAACTGCATCGCCAGCACTCCGGTAGGCCTGCCCACCTGCCCGATCGGAGTGACGATCCAGGCCGTGGGCTCATCGACCGGAAGGTAGCGGGCGAAGTCGGTGTTTTCGACAGACTCGACGTCGTTGGTCGACATTGCCCGGCGGTAGGCGTCGGCCAGGGTGCTCTCGCCGCGGTACGGGCCGGTGATGATGTTGGTCCCGAGATCCACCCCCTTATTCGCGGTGTACACCACATCGCCAGTGGTGTTGAGCAGAAGCAGATCGGCGTAGCCGGTCCGTTCGATGAGACGCCGGAAGTAGGCGTTGTAGCGGGCGTTCGCCGTCGACCAGGCGCTGCCGTCACCGGCATTGTCGAGGCCGCGCCCGCCGATGGGATCGGTGGTGGCAACCGTGTATTCCGCCTGCAGGTACTTCTGGGCGTTGGAGTCGGGCATGAGCGCCTTGACGTCAACAGTGCCGCCGCCGTCGCTGGTGCCGGCGAATCGAGCGGTGTAATAAGCGTCGATGGCTCCGGTCTGCGCCGGGGTGACGGTGGCGTTGGCGAGTCGGTCGAATCCGGCGGTGAACGCGCCGATCGCCGAGATGGTGGTTTCGTTGGCGGCGGTGTTGAGCACCGAGTTGCGCATGTCGGTGAAACGGCCCTCTATCGTCTGGGACTGCAACTCCCGGATGCCGGTGAGTCGGTCGAACACCGCGGCGCGCAGCGAGGATCGACCGGACTGGAATCCGATTCCGCCGGCCGCCAGTGCGGCCAAAACGCTCATCGTCAGGATCATGAGCAGCAGTTTGGATTGGATGCCGACCCGGGAGAGCAGGCGCCGCCGAGGCCTTTGCTGCGGTTTTGGTACCGACATGGCTTGTGAGGGTAGTCCCACTAGGTAGGTCGGAGCACCTGCCAACCGTGTGGAGGTACCTGCGTTGTGCTCACTACCTGCTCAGCTGGTGCGCCGGTGCCGGCCAACAAATGGGCGTCGCGACCGCCGAACTGCCCGAGTGACAACGGCGTGTCCGCCAGGTTGAGCGCGATGATCAGTGCCTCCTCGCCGCACCGTGTTTCATAGACGTAGCAGCTGTTCTCCAGACGCAGGGCCGTGGTCCGCGCCCGGTGCAGCCAGGGGTTGCGGCGGCGTAAGCCGATCAGATACCGGTGCAGGTTGCCAATGTCGCGGGAGTCATCGTCGGGTTCGGTGGGTAGCGCCGCGAACTCCGGGCGGACGGCATCGTCTCCGCCGGCCCGGTCCTCCTTGACGCCGTGGTAGCCGAGTTCATCTCCGGCGTAGACGGACGGAATGCCACCGACGGTGAACAGAAGCACGAGTGCGTGGGCGAGGTGTTCGGGCCGGTTCAACTGGCTGGCGATCCGGGTGACGTCATGGTTGCCGACGAAGGTCAACGGGGTGAAAGTGTCGAGGAATTCATTGTGGCGCTGCATGGCCCAGTCCAACTCGTGGAGATTGGCGTCATTGAGGCTGCTCCAGATCGCCTTCCACAACTCGTACTGGGTCACCGAGTCGACGCCGGTGCCCTCGACGAATGCGCTGTACTCGCCGTGGATCACCTCCGCGACGAACCAAGCGTCAGGGTGGGCCTGGCGCACCCGCGGCAGCACCTGGGCCCAAAATCTTTCGGGCACCGCGTAAGCGGCGTCCAGGCGCCAGCCGTCGACACCGCGGCCCAGCCAATGGTTCATGACGTCCACGGTGTAATCCACGACCGCCGGGTTGCGATGGTTGAGGGTGATCAGATCGCCGTGGCCCTCGAAGGTGCGGAAATTCCCGGGCCGACCGGCGAACCATGAGGCGGCTTGGGCGTCCTGGTTCTCGGTGGCCTGCCGGTAGTGCACGAAATCGGTTCCGACGTGATTGAACACCCCATCGAGCAGCACCCGCAGGCCACGACGACGGGCCTCGTCGATCAAGGAGTCGAAGTCGGCGTCGTCGCCCAGTCGCGGGTCGATCCGGTAGTGATCGGTGGTGTCGTAGCCGTGGGTGCGGGATGCGAAGACGGGCCCGAAGGCGATTCCGGAGGCGCCGAGTTCGACGGCGTGATCGAGCCAGCCGATGATCCGGCTCAGTCGGTGCTCGGCGGGGGTGGGCGCGGGTTCGGCCGGGAATGCTCCCACGAAACCCAGGGGATAGACGTGCCACCAGATCGCGTGACGTACCCAGTCCGGCTCGCCTGCGGCGAGACGATCGGCCATGGTAGGTCACTCTACGCAGCGGAGGTCGCCATTCGACACCGCGACCGCGGAGGTCGCCATTCGACACCGCGACCGCGGACGTGTTCTAGTGCCAGGGTGCTGGAGTTCACCGTCGAGGATCTGTCGAACGCCGATGTCGCGCGGTTGCGCGGAATCTATGAGCCGCTCACCGAGTCGGTGCGTTCGCTCGTCGATGCCACCATCCGGACCGAGGCTGACGCGCAGACCATTGCCGAGGTCAAGCGGGACATCGACGCCGCGCTGCTGCGGTTGCAGGCTCGTCAACTCGACGGTGCGTTCGGCGTCCGCGTGACCCCCTCCGGAGAGAGTTTGGGGTGGGGCAACGCCGTGATCGGGATCCGCAACGCGCTGGCCCCGCCCTTGCTGACCTCCCGCGATTCGGATGGCCGGGTGTCGGCGGAGTTCTGTCTCGGTGCGGCCTACGAGGGCCCGCCCGGCCATGTCCACGGCGGGGTGGCGGCGCTGATCCTCGACCATGTGCTGGGCGAGGCGGCCAGCGTCGACCGCCAACCGCGTTTCACCGGCACCATCACCATGCGGTACCTCCGCCCGACCAGACTGGGGGAGTTGCGCACCGAAGCGGTGCAGGTTCGCAGGGACGGCGTCAAGACCTACTGCACGGGTCACATCGCCGACGCCGAGGGCGTCACCGTGGAGGCCGAGGGCGTGTTCATCACGCCGCGCTGGCTGCGGGACAGCTAGGGAGGTTGACGCGATGGAAAAAGTGATGGTGGCACTGCGGGCCGAAACCGCCGACGACGCCTGGGTGGACCGGCTGTGCGGCGCGGTTGCCGCCGCTCTGCTGGACCTTGACCTGCCGGGGTTGATCATCAACGTCCGCGATGCTCCGGTGCGCGAGTCGATGATGACGCTCACCACATTGGCCCCGCCGGTGCAGGCGTTGGTGAGCCTCTGGGTGCAACAGAGTTACGGCGAGCAGGTCAGCCGGGCCCTCGAGATTCTCGGATCGGAGGCCGAGCAGGTAGCCGCCTACCTGGTCACCGAGTCCGCGCCGATGCCGCCGCCGCCGTCGCCGCCGGGCGCACGCGCGCCGGGCCTGGCTAATATCGCGCTGCTGCGCCGGCCCGCCGACATGGACGAGGCGACGTGGCTGACCCGCTGGCACCGTGACCACACCCCGGTGGCCATCGCCACCCAGTCGACGTTCGGATACGTGCAGAACTATGTGGTGCGCGCGCTGACTCCGGACGCACCGACGATATCGGCCATCGTCGAAGAGTTGTTCCCGATCGAATCGGTGACGAGCCTGCACGCGTTCTTCGGCGCCGCCGACGACGCCGACCTGGCCGACCGACTCGGCAAGATGGTCGCGAGTACCTCGGCTTTCGGCGCCAACGTCGACATCGACACGGTGCCCACCGGGCGGTACGTGTACGCGAGTCCCTTTCGCGGTTGACCTAGGCTGACCGGCGTGACATTGCTCATCAACGACGAGAACCGGGTGCGCACCCTCACCCTCAACCGACCGGACGCCCTCAACGCCTTCAACGAAGCGTTGTACGACGCGACCGCCGAGGCACTTAACGCGGCCGCTGAGGATCCTGAGGTGGCCGTGGTGGTGATCACCGGCACCGGACGGGCATTCAGTGCTGGACAGGACCTCAATGAGATGGCCGCCCGGATCAGCGATCCCGGCTTCACCCCGGGTGCGCACGGGTTCCCCGGACTGATCGACGCGCTGGCACGATTCCCCAAACCACTGGTCTGCGCGGTCAACGGTCTCGGCCTGGGTCTTGGCACGACCATTCTGGGTTTCGCCGATCTGGTTTTCATGTCCACCGCCGCACGGTTGAAGTGCCCCTTCACCAGTCTCGGCGTGGCACCCGAGGCGGCATCGTCGTATCTGCTGCCCGCCCTGACCGGCCGGCAGAACGCGGCCTGGCTGCTGATGTCCTCGGAATGGGTCGACGCCGCCGAGGCGCTGCGGATGGGTTTGGCCTGGAAGGTCTGCGAACCGGAGGAACTGCTTGCCGATGCCCGCAGGCACGCCGAAGTGCTTGCTGCCAAACCGATTTCAAGCCTGGTCGCGGTCAAGGAGGCCATGGTGGAGCCGACCCGCAACCTCATCGCAGCTGCCAGAGCCCGAGAGGACGCCTACTTCGCTGAGATGATGGGCGCCCCGGCCAACGCCGAGGCGCTCGCTGAGTTCACCAAGGGGCGGGCGGGCTAGGGGCGGCGATCACCCTTGCGCGGGCAGTGCTGCGATCCGCCGGGCGATGTACGGCGAGAACCAGCCGTCGTACTTGGTCCGCAGATCCGGATCGCGCCAGTCGGATCCGGTGACGACTTCGCGGCAGGTCGGCGCTTCGCATAGGCAGCGGAACTCGTCATAGTCGCTGGCGTCGCACATCGCGTAGTCGAAGCACATCTCCTCGCTGGGTGCGATATCGCGCATCGCGACCAACAGGGTCTGCCCGACCAGACCGCAGTTCGGTTCGCAGGAGTGATTGAGCATGTCGCCGGGTTCCGGGGTGTCGCCGGAGAGCAGATAGAGGTCGGAATCCACCTGAATCGACCGGCTCTGCCGGTCGTCACTGAGTTCCACCAGGTACGCCCCAGTCACGATCCAGCCGCCGAACGCAGCGACGGTGTCACCGGCCGGGATGGGCTCGAGTGCGAACGAGCCCCAGCCCTTGCCGCCGGCGGGCCGAGCCTCGGCCGTGGGACTGAGCCAGTTGTAATCCATGGACAGCGCCTCCTGACTAGACCTACCGGGCGCGCAGAATTCTAGGGCACCCGTGCTGGTTCAGCGCGCTGGTACGCAACTACCATCAGTTCATGAGCCGAATCGGAGACTTCGCAGACGATGATGTGTCGGGCTGGATCGCCCTGTCACCGGAACTCGGGAAGGCGATGGCGGCGTCTACGCGACGAGGCGCAGCAAGGCAACGACTGCGGCTGCCACGGCGACCGTGGCGATCAAGAGTGCGCGCGCGCGCTCGGGAACGCGCGGGCTGAGTCGTCCTCCCGCAAAGCCCCCCGCAGCGGCACCGAGCCCTGCGGCGAGCAATTCGGACGAAGTGATCCCTGCACCAGCCGTCGTCGCTGTAGCTAAGTTCGAGAGGACGCCAATCGCGCTGGATCCAACGATCACGGCCACGCTCGTAGCGGTTGCCGCCTCGATGCGCATCGGCCCAAAGCGGCGGGCGGTCGGAACAACGAAGACGCCGCCGCCAATGCCGAGTGCGCCGCTAAAGAA
>CAIWCQ010000421.1 GCA_903911165.1 uncultured Actinomycetes bacterium
ACGTCCACCAGTCCGCGGGCGGCCGGCCATACCCAGTCGCGAACCTCCGGAATGTCGTCGCCGTGCTCACGGGTGTACTCCCGGGCGTGGATGCGCTTGTCCACCATCTGCTGACGGAGTGCGGCGTACCGGGAACCGAGTGCCGGCACCCGGTCGATGACGTCGATCACCAGGTGGTAGCGGTCGAGGTCGTTGAGCATCACCATGTCGAACGGTGTGGTGGTGGTGCCTTCCTCCTTGTACCCCCGGACGTGGATTCGCGAGTCGTTGCTGCGCCGGTAAACCAGGCGGTGAATCAGCCACGGGTAGCCGTGGTAAGCGAAAATGACCGGCTTGTCGGCGGTGAAGATCATGTCGAACTCGCGGTTGGACAAGCCGTGCGGGTGCTCGCTGGAATCCTGCAGGCGCATCAGGTCCACGACATTGACGAACCGCACCTGGAGTTCCGGAATGTGTTGGCGCAGAAGGTCGGCCGCCGCCAGCGCCTCCAGTGTCGGCACGTCGCCCGCGGAGGCCAGCACCACATCCGGGTCACAGCCGTACTCTTCGGTACCGGCCCACTCCCAGATGCCCACTCCGCGGGTGCAGTGCGCGATCGCCTCGTCCATGGTCAGGAAGTTGGGGTGTGGCTGCTTTCCGGATACGACAACGTTGACGTACTGACGCGAACGCAGACAGTGGTCGTAGGTGGACAGCAGAGTGTTGGCATCCGGTGGCAGATACACCCGCACCACTTCGGCGCTCTTGTTCACGACGTGATCGATGAACCCCGGATCCTGGTGGCTGAATCCGTTGTGGTCCTGACGCCAGACATGGCTGGACAACAGATAATTGAGGCTGGCGATCGGACGGCGCCACGGGATGTGGTTCGTGACCTTGAGCCACTTGGCGTGCTGGTTGAACATCGAGTCGATGATGTGGATGAATGCCTCGTAGCAGTTGAACAGTCCATGGCGACCGGTCAGCAGGTAGCCCTCGAGCCAGCCCTGACACTGGTGCTCGGAGAGCATCTCGACCACCCGGCCGGCGCGCGCGAGGTGATCGTCGACCTCGGGGCCAAAGAACTCCGCATTCCACTGCTTGTCGGTCACCTCGAAGACCGGCTGCAGCCGGTTCGATGCCGTCTCGTCGGGCCCGAAGATCCGAAAGTTGTCCGGGTTGAGCCGGATCACGTCGGTCAGCCATTGGCCGAGCACCTTGGTGGCTTCGGCGATGGTGGCGCCCGGCGCGGGCACGTCGACGGCGTAGTCGCGGAAATCCGGCAGCCGGAGATCTTTGAGTAGTAAGCCGCCATTGGCGTGTGGGTTATCGCTCATCCGCAGTGCGCCCTGCGGTGCCAGTGCTGCGATGTGGGCCTTGAGTTTGCCTGTCTCATCGAATAGTTCGTCGGGACGGTACGAGGCCAGCCAGTCGCCGAGTACCTGCAGATGCTCAGGTGTATCGCGGGCGCTGGCCAGCGGAACCTGATGCGCTCGCCAAGAACCGGTGGTCTTCTTACCGTCGATGTAGGCCGGGCCGGTCCACCCTTTCGGGGTGCGGAAGACGATCATCGGCCACTGCGGTCGGGTCTCATCCCCGGCGACGGCCCTGGCCTTGATCGCGGCGATCTCGTCGAGAACCTCGTCGAGCAGTTGGGCGAACCGGCGGTGGGCGTCGCTATGGTCGGCTGCCGCCTGTTTGCCGCTATCGGCGACCTCGAAGAAGTACGGGCGGTGGCCGTACCCGATCATCAGGCTGCGCAGTTCCTCGTCCGGGATGCGATCCAGCACCGTCGGATTGGCGATCTTGTAGCCGTTGAGGTGCAGGATCGGCAGCACGACGCCGTCGTTGGCGGGGTTTGAGAACTTATTCGAATGCCAACTGGTGGCGAGGGCTCCGGTCTCGGCCTCGCCGTCGCCGACGACCGCGGCGACGAGCAGACCTGGATTGTCGAACGCAGCTCCATAGGCGTGGGAGAGTGCGTAGCCGAGTTCGCCGCCCTCATGGATCGACCCGGGGGTCTCCGGGGCGACATGGGAGGGTATTCCACCGGGAAAGGAGAACTGCCGAAACAGTCGTCGCATGCCCTCGGTATCGGTGGTGATGTCGGGGTAGGTCTCGGAGTAGGTGCCGTCGAGGTAGGCGCTAGCCACCAGTCCGGGACCGCCGTGCCCAGGGCCGGTGATGTAGATGGTGGACTGTCCGCGATCGCGGATCACCCGATTGAGATGTGCGTAGAGAAAGTTGAGTCCCGGTGTGGTGCCCCAGTGGCCGAGTAGTCGCGGTTTGACGTCTTCGCGGCGCAGTGGGGTTCGCAACAGCGGGTTGTCGAGAAGGTAGATCTGCCCGACGGAGAGATAATTGGTGGCGCGCCACCAACCGTCGATCGCGGCAATCACCTCGTCGGTGAGCGCGTCGTGGGAGGTCTGCCAGGGTGCGGGGAACGTCGCATTCATCGCGTCAATCCACATCGTCGTGCCATCGGTCTCATCGTTGTGCGCCCCACCGTTGATCTAATCCGGGATCGTGACCGGCCCGACGTTCCAGATCTCGTCGCAGTATTCGGTGATCGGCCTATCTGAGGAGAACTTTCCGCTGCGTGCAGAGTTCAGGATCGACTTGCGCGTCCATGTCGGGGTGTCGCGCCAGGTGTCGCTGACCTCATCCTGACTGCGAATGTAATCGGCGTAATCGGCCAGCACCAGGAAGTGGTCGTGATCGCGCAGGTTGGAGATCAGCGGGGCGAACACCTCGGTGTCGCCGCCGGAGAACCGCCCCTCGGCGATCGAGTCGAGGGCGGTCGCCAACTCGCCGGCGATATAGTCGCGCGGCCGGTAGCCCTCGCGCTGGAGCTTCGTCACCTCTTCGACGGTCATTCCGAACAGGAAGAAGTTCTCTGGTCCGGCCTCCGCGCGCATCTCGACGTTGGCGCCATCGAGCGTGCCGATGGTCAGCGCTCCGTTCATCATGAATTTCATGTTGCCGGTGCCGGAGGCCTCTTTGCCGGCGGTCGAGATTTGCTCGGACAGGTCGGCGGCCGGATAGATCAACTGGCCGTTCTGCACATTGAAGTTCGGGATGAACGCCACCTTCATCCGGCCGTTGACGTCCGGGTCGGAGTTGACTGTTTCGGCCACGGAGTTGATCAGCTTGATCATCAGCTTGGCGATGTG
>CAIWCQ010000422.1 GCA_903911165.1 uncultured Actinomycetes bacterium
ACTGCCGGCCGGGGCGATCACCAGTCCGCTGCTCTCCCGGGCGACATCGTTGACGTCGCGCGAGACATACCGGATGCGCCAGGCCCGAGCGCCGGTGATCGTGGTGTCCACGGGTTCTTGGCTGAGCAGGGTTCCGGGCTCAGAGGTCACCGGTGGTGGGATCGGGGACTTGGGTGTTCCCGTGGCAGGTGCTGGTGTCGCGGCGGTCGACGTGTCACCGCCGCCACCGCCATCACCGCGGGCGCACGACGCAAGGATCGGGGCTGCGACGGCCACCCCGCCCAAACCGGCGATGAAGTTTCGGCGTGCGATATCCATGGGTCAGGCCTCTCGACATCGAGTCCCGTGATGGCGGAGTCGAACTCGACTGCCGATTCGGGTCATCGCCACAAACTAGCTGGCGGGCTCGTCACTGTGCAGCAGTTCGCGCACCGACGGCCGCGTCCCGTACGGGCGCATCATGGCACTGGCCGGACGGGGCCGGACCTTCAGCGGCCACCAGAACCAGCGGCCCAGTAGGGCGGCGATCGACGGCGTCATGAACGACCGCACAATCAACGTGTCGAAGAGCAGGCCGATGCCGATGGTGGTGCCGATCTGGCCGAGCACCATCAGCTCGCCGAAGATGAAGCCGCCCATGGTGAATGCGAAGACCAGGCCGGCGGCGGTCACCACCGACCCGGTGCCGGCCATCGTCCGGATCAGCCCGGTGTTCAGCCCCGCACCGATCTCCTCTTTGAGCCGCGAGACCACCAGCAGGTTGTAGTCCGACCCCACCGCCAGCAGGATGATGATGGCCAGCGCCAGCACGATCCAGTACAACTCGATGCCCAGCAGGTGCTGCCAGATCAGCACCGACAGCCCGAACGAGGCGCCCAGTGACAGCACCACCGTGCCGACGATCACCAGGGCGGCCACCACGCTGCGGGTGACGAACATCATGATCAGCAGGATCAGGCTGACCGCGGCGATGACGACGATCATCAGGTCGTAGTTCGCCATGTCCCGGGCATCCATGAACCCCGACGCGGTGCCGGTGATGTAGATGCTCGACCCGGCCAGCGGGGTGCCCTTGAGTGCCTCCTCCGCGGATTGACGGATCGGGCCGATGTGCGAAATGCCCTGCGGGGTAGCCGGATCGCCGTCGTGGGTGATGATCATCCGCGCGGCCTTGCCGTCCGGAGACATGAACAGCTTCATGCCGCGCTTGAACTCGGAGTTGTCGAACACCTCGGGGGGAAGGTAGAAGGTGCTGTCGTCCTTGGCCTCATCGAAGGCCTGACCCATCGCGTCGGCGTTCTTCAACGCCTCAGCGGACTGCTCCAGCAACCCGGATTGGGTCGCGTAGTTCTGCTCGACGAGCGCCTTGTTGCGCTCCTGGATGGCGATGTTCTCCGGGATCAGCGCCAGCTGTTCGGGGATCAGCGCCAGCAATTGGGGCTGCAGGGCGTTGAGCTTGTCCAGGCTTGCGGTGACCTGATCGAACTGTTCGGTCAGCGAGTCCACTCCGTCGAGGGCGTCGAACAATGAGCGGAACGTCGCACACAGCGGGATGTCGAAACAGTGCGGCTCCCAATAGAAATAGTTCTTTATTGGGCGGAAGAAGTCATCGACGTAGGCGACCTTATCGCGTAACTCTTTGATCTGCTCGGAGGTCTCCCGGAAGGCCGTCACCTGTTCATCGGTGGCCGCGGTGGCCTGTTGCTGGAGGTCGTACTGCCGCTCCTGCAGCGCGTACTGCTGCTGCAGCAGGGTGATCGACCTCGATATCTCGGCTACCTGCTCGAGCAGGTCATCGGCGCGGGCCTGCTGGAACGGCAGGTTCTGGATCTGCGCGGAGGACTGCGCGCTCATCGCAAAGCCCAGCGAGGAGTGATCCAGCGGAGTGCCCAGCGGCCGGGTGATGGACTGCACCATGGCCACCCCGGGCGTGCGGAAGACCTCCTTGGCGATGCGCTCCAGCACGATCATGTTGGCCGGGGTGCGCAGATCGCGGTCGGTTTCGACCATCAGCACCTCGGGGTTGAGCCGGGCTGCGGTGAAGTGCCGTTCGGCCGCGGCGTAGCCGACCTTGGCCGGCGCCCAGTCCGGCTGGTAGTGCCGGGCGTCGTAGGAGGTCTTGTAGCCGGGCAGGGCGAGCAGTCCGATGAGTGCCACCGCGATCGAGGCCACCAGGATGGGCCCGGGCCAGCGGACGATCGCGGTGCCGATGCGCCGCCAGCCGCGAGTCCGCATGGCGCGCTTGGGGTCGAAGAGCCCAATGTGACTACCGATCGTGATGACCGCAGGCGTCAGGGTCAGCGAGCCCACCAGGGTGACCAGCACACCCAGGCCGGCCGGAATTCCCAGGCTGTTGAAGTACGGCGTACGCGTGAAGATCAGACAGAACACCGCGGCGGCGACGGTCAGGCCCGAGCCGATGATCACGTGCGCGGTGCTGCGGTACATCGTGTAGTAGGCGGCTTGGCGATCCTCACCGGCCTGGCGCGCCTCCTGGTAGCGGCCCAGCAGGAATATCGCGTAATCCGTTCCGGCCGCGACGACGAGCAGCGTCAGCAGGTTGGTCGCATACGTCGACAGCGGGATGACGCCGACGTGGCCCAGGAAGGCGACGATGCCGCGGGCGGCGGCCACCTGGATCGCGACCGCGACCAAGGTGAGCAGCGCGGTGACGATGGACCGGTAGACGATCAGCAGCATCAACCCGATCACCCCGAAGGTCAGCGCGGTGACCTTGATGTGGCTGTTCTCCCCGACCGAGAACTCATCGGCGACCAACGCCGCCGGGCCGCTGACATAGGCCTTGACTCCAGCCGGCGACGGGGTGTCGGCGACGATTTCGCGGACGGCGGTGACGGATTCGTTGGCCTGACTGCCGCCGGCGTCGCCCATCAGATACGCCTGGATGAGAGCGGCCTTGCCGTCGCTGCTCTGCGAACCCGCCGCGGTGAGTGGATCGCCCCAGAAGTACTGGACGTGTTGGACGTGTTCGGTGTCGGCCCGCAACTCCGCGACCAGGACGTCGGCGAACTGGTGCGCCTCGGCGCCCAACGGCGCATCGCCCTCGAGAACGAGAGTGACCAGGCTGTCGGAGTCGTACTCGCCGAACACCGACCCGATCCGTTTGGAGGCGATCAACGATGGCGAGTCCTTGGAACTCTGCGCCACGTTGTGGATCCGCCCGACCTCTTCCAACGGCGGGATCAGGGCGTTGCTCGACGCGGCCAGCGCCAGCCAGAAGATGGCGATCGGGATGCAGAGCTTGCGGACGAGCGTTGCGAATCTCATCCGGACTTGTCCAAACAGAAGACATAGGCACTGGCGGCGTTCTCGAGGCGCTCGACCTTGATGACCCCGTCGATGGTGATGCGGCATCCGAGGGTGCTGCCGTTGCTCTGGGCCTGGACGTTGACCACCACCGCCGGCGTGGTCGTCGAGTCGTCATAGGACCACGGCAGGGCTGCGTCGTCGACGCGCTGCGGCCGGGCATCGACGTCGGTGTAGGTGATCGTCGCGGTGGCGCCCGGATCGCCGAACACCTCGAGTTGCACCTGCTTGGGATTGAACGGCACGATCTCGTCGGCCCCGCCGCCGGGAGTCTTGGTGTCCAGCGCACCGAAGGCGCCCTGCAACCGGTAGACCGCGAAGCCGGCGAGCGCGACGATCGCGACCGACACCCACACCAGCCAGGCCCGGCCGATCACCGATCTCAGGGGCCTGCGCTTCACCGGTCAGCCTCCACTCGCAGTACGGTGGACACTCGCTCTCTGGCCGACCATGTCACGGGCGCAATGCTAACGCTGGCATCACCTCAAGGCTCAGCCGCGTGCGCTCACCAACGCCAGCACGTCGGCGCCGAACTGTTCAAGCTTGCGGGCGCCGATACCCGGGATGGCCACCAGAGCGGCATCATCTCCCGGCAGCGATTCGGCGATCGCGATCAACGTGTTGTCGGTGAACACCACGTAGGCCGGCACGCTGAGCTCCTTGGAGATTTTGAGCCGCCACTCCTTGAGTTGGGCCAACAG
>CAIWCQ010000423.1 GCA_903911165.1 uncultured Actinomycetes bacterium
ATCCCCTTCTTCGCCGACCCATTTCCGAACGGGGCTCAGCCATCCGCGTCAGCAGATCCGCGGAAGTTGTTCGCCCAGTTCACGTTCAACGATGCGGGTAGTCCCGAATGGGGTCCGGGCGACCACCATGCCGGGATGCTCTGCCACTGCACGACCGATAATCACCGCGCCCGCGCCCTCCGGCCGGGCCCGCATGGCGGCCAGCACAGCCTCGCTGTGCGCTGGGTCGACGAATGCCACTAACTTACCTTCGTTGGCCACCTGCAGTGGGTCCAATCCCAGGAATCCGCATGCCGAGGCCACCGCCTCGGGTATCGGGACCTTCGCCTCGTCAAGTTCGATACCGACACCTGAGGTGCGGGCGATCTCCACGGTTGCCGCAACCAGCCCACCACGGGTCGGATCACGCAGGGCATGAATGACATTCGGATCGGCAACAGATGCAAGCATCGCCGCGACCAGTCGGTGCAGTGGCGTGCTGTCAGTCATCACCACGGTGCCAAAGTCGATTCCCTCGCGCACACTCATGATCGCTACGCCGTGCTCGCCGATATTGCCCGAGACGATGATGTGATCGCCTGGGCGGGCCTGCTCCGGTCCGATACGCACACCCTCGGGCACCACACCCACACCGGCGGTGTTGATGAAAAGACCGTCGGCACTGCCTTTTCCGACGACCTTGGTATCGCCGGTGACGATGGCCACCCCTGCCCGGTCGGCGGCGGCGCCCATACTCTGTGCGACGGCGCCGAGCACCTCCATCTCCAGGCCCTCTTCGATGATGAACCCGGCCGTCAACCCCAGCGGTTGTGCACCGCTGCAGGCAAGGTCGTTGATAGTGCCGTTGACGGCAAGGTCACCGATATTGCCGCCCGGAAAGAAGAGCGGATTGACGACATAGGAATCGGTGGTCAGTGCGATCTGGCCGTCGAAGACGTTGAGCACAGCCGAGTCCCGGGACACTCCGCCGGAGGATCCGAACGCGGGCAGGAAGAGGTTCTCGATGAGTTCCTCAGAGAGGATGCCGCCACCTCCGTGGCCCATCACGATGCGTTTAGTCTCTCGCAGTGGCAGCGGGCACACCCAGTCCGTCGGATCGACCTGGCCGGCCTCAGGCATTCGCAGACGTCTCGAGCCGCCGGAATTGGTAGTAGGCCGCGCAGGCTCCCTCGCTGGAAACCATGGTGGCACCCAACGGGTTTCGCGGGGTGCAGGTGGTGCCGAAGGCTGGGCACTCATTGGGCTTCAGGAGTCCCTGCAGCACCTCACCGGCGTGACAGTCCGCGGACTCCTGCACCTCCAGATGCCCCACCCCGAATTTCAGTTCGGCGTCGAACTCGGCATACCGCGGTGACAGCGTCCAGCCGGATTGCGGGATCATCCCGATACCGCGCCACTGTCGGTCGGTGACGACAAATACGTCGGCCAGCGCCTGCTGGGCAACGGTGTTCCCGATATCGGTGACCGCCCGTGGGTAGGCGTTGCGCAACTCGGCGCGGCCAGCCTCCATCAACTCGACCAGTTGTCGCACACCTTCGAGCAGGTCCAGCGGCTCAAACCCGGTGACGACGATGGGGACGTTGAACTTCTCGACGAGCGGGCCGTATTCGCCGGTGCCCATGACCGTGCAGACATGGCCGGCAGCGAGAAAGCCCTGCACCCGATTGGTCGGCGCGCTAAGGATGGCGGTCATCGCCGGCGGCACCAGGACGTGGGATACCAGCAGCGAGAAGTTGGTTAGTCCGAGGCGTTTGGCGTGCAGCACCGACATCGCGTTTGCCGGTGCGGTGGTTTCGAAGCCGACGCCGAAGAACACCACGTTTTTGCCCGGGTTCTCGGCGGCGACCCGGGTGGCGTCCAGTGGCGAGTAGACGATCCGGACGTCCCCGCCACGCGCCCGCACGCTGAACAGATCCTGCTTGCTGCCGGGAACGCGCAGCATGTCGCCGAATGAGCAGAAGATGACTTCCTCGCGGGATGCGATCTCCAACGCACGGTCGATCATCTCCAGTGGGGTGACGCACACCGGGCAACCGGGTCCGTGGATGAATTCGACGGCGCCGTCGAGCAATTGGTCGATGCCGTTGCGGATGATGGAGTGGGTCTGGCCCCCGCAGACCTCCATGATCGTCCAGGGCCGCGTCGCGCTGCGCCGGATCGCCTCGACGAGCGACTTGGCGGCGACGGGGTCACGGAACTCGTCGAGGTACTTCATGCCGTCTCCCGGCTGCTCTGCCCTTCGCTTCCCGCCAGTTCCTCGTCGAGGAAACCGAGATCGGCGAACATCTGCAGTGTTTCGTTGGCGGAGGCCTCATCGAGGCGGGTGAGCGCGAAACCCGCGTGCACGATCGTGTACTCGCCGATCTCCATATCCGGCAGATAGGCCAGGCACACGGTCTTCGTGGTGCCGCCGAAATCGACGGTCGACATCCGGGTGCCCGACTCCTCCCAGATGTCGATCACTTTGCCGGGGATTCCGAGGCACATGCGCCGTTCCTTTCCGGTGTGGGTGCCGCTGCCCTGCGAGCCGCGGCGATGGTGGACTGGCCGAGAGCCAGACCTCCGTCGTTACAGGGAACGATACGGTGGCTGAGCACCTCATAACCAGCCTTGGTCAGAGATTGCCGAAGTCCTCCTAGCAGGATCCGGTTGGCGAACACCCCGCCGGTCAGCCCAATCACCGAGATACCGGCCGCATCGGCGCAGTGCCGGGCGGCAGCGGCGGTGGCCCGGATTACCGCCTGGTGAAAGCCCGCGGCCAGATCAGCAGGCTCAGCGCCGGCCCGTAACCCGTCGACGATGCCAATGATCACCGGTGCCGGGTCGATTACCGCGCCGTCCACGGCAAAGTCCAGCCTGGCATACCGCCCCCGGCGGGCGAGGTGCTCGAGTTCGACGGCTGCCTGGCCCTCATAGCTGACCTGCTGGCAGACGTCCAGCAGGCTGGCGACGGCGTCGAAGAGCCGGCCCATGCTGGTGGTCGGCACGCAGCCCACCCCGCGCGGGATCTGCTGGGCGAGGACGTGCAGGCCTTGTTCGCCCACCGCGCGCACCGGCGGAAGGTCGGGTGTCCAGTCGATTCCAGCCCGGGTCAGCAGGTCCAGGGCGATACGACCGGGTTGGCGCACCGCTCCCTCTCCCCCGGGCAACGCGAATGGCATCAGGTGTCCGGCCCGGGTGAACTGCGCGGGGTCGGTGATGGCCAGCAGTTCCCCGCCCCAGACCGTGCCGTCGAGGCCGTAGCCGGTGCCGTCGTAGGCCACCGCGATGATCGGGGTGCCCAGGCGCTCGTGTTCGGCCAGCAGCGACACGGCATGCGCATGGTGGTGCTGCACGGCCAGCACCGGCCGTCCGTTCGCGACGCGGTGGGCCCACGCCGTGGTGGCGTAGCCGGGGTGCATATCGCAGACGATCACGTCAGGGCGCTGGCCGGTCATGAACGACAGGTGGTCCAGCGCCGAGGTGAAGCAGGTCTGGGTTCGTGGATCGGACATGTCCCCCAGATGCGATGACAGATGGGCCTGGCGTCGTCCGCCGGTAGCTCCGGCCATCAGAGCGAAGGTGGTCTTCAGATCACCGCCGGTGGCCAGCAGCACCTCGTCACCGGAGCCGGCCACCGAAACCGGCAGCGGCGCATACCCGCGGGAGCGCCTCAGCGGCAACTGATTTCCCTGATCGTCGAGGGTGATCACCGAGTCCTCGCACGGCACACCGATGGGCCGGTCGTGGCTCAGCACCCCATCGGCCAGACCGCCGATCCAATCCAGATCCTGCTCGCGGTAGACGATGGGCGAACCGCCCTGATTGGCCGAGGTCATCACCAGCGGGATAGCCCCGAGTCGGTCGAACAGCAGATGGTGCACCGGCGTGTAGGCCAGCATCACCCCGAGGTCGGCGAGTCCTGGCGCCACCGCATCGCTGACGGCAGTACCCCTTCTGGGTACCAGGACGATGGGCGCCGCCGGATTGGTCAACACAACTGCAGCCGCGTCATCGACGTCAGCGATCGATCGAGCGGCGTCGAGATCGGCCACCATCACCGCAAAAGGCTTGGCGGGCCGGTTTTTTCGATCACGCAGCGTTGTCACCGCAGCTGTGTCATCGGCTCGGCACGCCAAGTGATAGCCGCCAATACCCTTGATCGCGACTACTTTCTTGGCCAGCAGAGCATCCGACACGGCCTCGATCGACCCCGACAGCCTGGGTCCGCAGTCCGCACACGCGATCGTTTGGGCGTGAAAGCGACGATCAAGCGGATCGTCATACTCCCCAGAACAGGCCGCACACATCGGAAAGCCCGCCATCGTCGTGGTGGGCCGGTCATAGGGCAGATCGGTGATGACGGTGTAACGCGGTCCGCAGTTGGTGCAGGTGATGAACGGGTGGCCGAAACGGCGGTCGGCAGGGTCTCGCATCTCGCGCAGGCAATCCGCACAGGTGGCGATATCCGGCGGCACCAGGGTTCTCGAGGTGTCGTCGGTCTGGCTGTCGATGATCTCGAAGCGCGCGTCGCCGAGGGTCTGCACCGCGGTGACGGCCATGGTGTCGATACGGGCCATCGGCGGCGGCCGATGCTGTAGCGCACTGACCGCGGCATCGACGTCGGGGGCTGGCCCCTCGAACTCGCAGTGCACCGCACCCGCGTCGTTGTAGACCCATCCGCCAAGCCCATATTCGGCGGCGATCCGCGCGACGGCCGGGCGAAATCCCACCCCCTGCACCACACCGGTGATGTCGAGGCGAACCCTTACGGTCACCGCGATCACGGTAGTCGTAGGGTTCTGCCGATGCATGAACTGTCCCTGTGCCGGGCGATCGCCAGTGTGGTCAAGGACCATGCCGGCGAACGGCGCGTCGATGTGGTGCGGGTCCGGGTCGGGGCCCTGCGCCAGGTAGTGCCGGACTCACTGGCGTTCTGCTGGACGATCGTCCGCGGTGACGAGGACATGCCGGGGGCTGAGCTGGAACTGGAGTTCGTCCCCGCCGAGGTTCGGTGCAACGGTTGTGGCCAGCAGTCCGAGATCGAATCGCGGTGGTCGGTGGCCTGCCCGCGGTGCACGAGCGCCGACGTGACCGTGGTGCACGGCGAGGAATTTCTGGTCACCTCTGTGGACGTGACGTAGCTAGAGTTGGGGGTATGGGTCGATTCCACCGCCACGACGACGGCACCGAGCACAGCCACGATCACGAACACGAACACGATCACGGCCATGGCGATCACAGCGGTTATGCCACCGGCACCGAGCGCATCGAGGTCCTGGAGGCGATCTTCGCCGAGAACGACAACCGTGCCGACATTAATCGGAAGGCCTTTGACAGCAACGGCATCCGGGCGCTGAATCTGATGAGCTCACCAGGTTCGGGCAAGACCACCGTGCTAGGCGCCACTCTCGACGCACTTGCCGGCGAATTCGCCCTCGGAATCATCGAGGGCGATATCGCCACCGATCTAGACGCCGCCAAGCTTGAGGGTCGGGGCGCGCAGATCTCACTTCTGAACACCAGCAACGGCTTCGGCGGCGAGTGCCACCTCGACGCCCCAATGGTGAACCGGGCCATCGGCGACCTCGACCTGCCGGCGCTGGACCTGGTGATCGTCGAGAACGTGGGAAACCTGGTGTGCCCGGCCGAGTTCGACGTCGGCGAGCACGCCAAAGCGATGGTCTATTCGGTGACCGAGGGCGAGGACAAGCCGCTGAAGTACCCGGTGATGTTCCGGTCCGTCGACGTCGTGCTGCTCAATAAGATCGACCTGGTGCCCTACCTCGACGCCGACGTTTACGCATATATCGCCCGGGTGCGGGAGGTCAATCCCGACGCGACCATACTTCCGGTTAGTGCTCGCACCGGTGAGGGCATGAGCGAATGGTTCGACTGGCTGCGCGGGTTCGTCCGCGCAAGGTAACCGCGTGATCTCTTCCGGCCGTAGCCCCTTACTCCACGCCCTGCATAGCAGCCGGTTTTCGGTGGTCCCGGCTGGGATCGAACCAGCGCCCTTCCGCGTGTGAAGCGCGAGGCATAGCGTTTTCCCAGCTCAGCCGACACCGCGCCAACTCGCTGAACTGGGGTTTCAACCCACAAACGGCCGGGCGAATTACCGCTTATGTGTCATGTCTGTGTCACATTGCC
>CAIWCQ010000424.1 GCA_903911165.1 uncultured Actinomycetes bacterium
CGGTGAGCGGTTCCGGAGCGGGCGGCAGCCCTCGATGTCGATAGTCTGGTCCGTCGATCCGCACTGTCGTGAAAATGCTTGCCAGTGTGTTGATTTCACGCAGAAAGTCCTGCGCGGCAAACCGGCCCTCACCCAGTTGTTCGGGCAGCGTGTTCGACGTCGCAGCGATCGAGACGCCGCGCTGCACCAATTGGGACAGCAGCCGCGAGATCAGCGTGGTGTTACCAGGATCGTCGAGTTCGAACTCGTCGATACACACCGCGGTGTAGTCCGCCAGCAGGTCGATGCACTCGACAAACCCGAATACACCGGCGAGTTGAGTCAGCTCTCCGAACGTCGCGAACGCCCTGGGGTTCGAATCAGGCAGGCGGCGGTATATCGAGGCCAGCAGATGCGTCTTCCCGACCCCGAAACCGCCGTCGAGGTAGAGCCCGACCCCGGGCAGGGTTTCGCGTCCACCGAACAATTTCCGCCGGCCCGCCCGACGGCGCACCGCCTCGTCGCAGAATCTGTAGCACGACGCCAGCGCCGCGGACTGCGTTGGTTCGCCAGGATCCGGCCGGTAGGTCTCGAAGCTGACGTCGGCGAACGTCGGCGGCGGCATCAGTTGCGCGATCAGCCGCTGCGGCGAGGCCGTCGGGTGACGGTCCACCAGATGCCCGGTCATGAGCGCGACTGTATCGACGCGACGGGGACACCGACGCGACGGGGACATCCGTGGTGCAATCACTCCCATGAACGACGCCGGAGCCGACGAGCCATGCTTCGCCGTGCTCGGTGACGGCGCGGCAATCGACGACGACCAGATGTACCAGCTTTACGCCTACCCGGACGTCACCGGCTGGATCGTCCGCGGCAACGCGATCGCCAGCCTCGACGGCGGCGCCACCACCGGCGGGACCTCCGGTGGACTCGGTGGATCCGGCGACCGGCGGCTGTTCGCGGTGCAGCGCGAACTGGCCGACGTGATCGTGGTCGGGGCGGGTACCGCGCGAGCGGAGAATTACGGCGGTGCGCGCATGACGGCCGGCCAGCGCCAGCGACGCCAGGTCCGCGGTCAGCGCGAGATCCCACCGATCGCGCTGGTCACCCGCTCCGGCGATCTCGCGCATGACATGGCGGTACTGACCCAGACCGAGGCGGCCCCGTTGGTGCTCACCTGTTACGACAGTGCGCGCGCCGCCCGCGCGCGGCTGGGATCGGCGGCCGAGGTCATCGACTGCTCCGGCGCCGATCGCTCCCGGGTGGACCTGTCCGTCGCTCTGGTGCAACTGGCCGAGCGTGGGCTTCGCCGAGTGCTCAATGAAGGCGGCCCGACCCTGTTGGGAGCATTCGTCGAGGCGGGCCTGCTCGACGAGATCTGCCTGACGACGGCGCCTCTGCTCGTCAGCGGGGGCGCGGTGCGGATCGCCGCCGGAGGAACCGATGCCCTCACCAAGATGCGCCGCGCACACGTCATCACCGACGCCGACGGGTATCTGTACACGCGTTACATCCGCGCCCACTGAGCGC
>CAIWCQ010000425.1 GCA_903911165.1 uncultured Actinomycetes bacterium
CCGCGGGAGCGGCGGCAACCGTGACGGGGGCCGCCGCGTAGGCCGGTCCCAGTCGCGCGATCACGGTGGTGAGTTCATGCGCCAGCGCGTCGCACAGCGGTGCACAACCCTCAGCGTCAACGCCATCGGAGATGGCCTTTTCCAGTACCGCGCCGGCGGCCTGCACCGCGCCGGCGCCGAGCGACCCCGCCACGCCTTTCACGGTATGGGCAAGCCGTTCGGCGGTGCTCCGGTCGCCGCTGCGCAAACAGTCACCGATCCGCGCGCCGGCATCGGCCTCCTGCACCACGAACTGCCGGAGCAGCTTCAGGTACAGCTTCTTGTTGCCGGCCACGCGGGCCAGTCCCTCGTCCACCTGCAGCCCCTCGATACGCGGCAGCTCTTCGGTCACCACGGGAGGAACCGGCGGTGCGCTCGCCACGGCGATGGTAGGATCCGCGGCAATGGCCTCCGCAACGGCCGCCGCGCGGGCCGCCCGGACCGCCGCCGCCCGTGACGGCGCGTAGTACTTCTCCAGCGTCTCGAAGAGAATCGCTGGCGAGATCGGCTTGGAGATGTGGTCGTTCATCCCTTCGTCGAGGCAACGCGAGCGCTCTTCGTTCGACGCGTGCGCGGTCATGGCGATAATCGGTACCGCGGCAAAGCGCGCATCGTCACGAATCGCAATCGTGGCTTGATGCCCGTCCATAATGGGCATCTGCAGATCCATGAACACCACGTCGTACGCCGTGGGGTTCAGGTCGAGGTAGTTGACCGCCTCGAGGCCGTTGTTCGCCACCGTGACGTGCGCCCCCGCCCCTTCCAGCAGTTCGATGGCGATCTGCTGGTTGATCTCGTTGTCTTCCGTGAGCAAGACGCGGACACCGGCACACCGGTCGATGTCGCCGTCGTACGTTGGCTCGGCGCGCCGGGCGCCGGTTTCCGCCGCACTGGCAAACAGCGTGACCAGCGTGTCGATCACCATCGACTTGCTGACCGGTTTCACCATGAAGCCGTCGAGATTCAGCGCCCCCGCGGCCTCCTTCACTTCCTCGCCGTTGAAGGCGGTCACCATGACCACCGCTGGCTGCGTCGTGAGGCCGGTCTCCGCGCGCAACAGCCGCGCGGTCTGCAAACCGTCCAGCCCGGGCATACGCCAGTCCATGAACACGACATCGTACGGCGCCGTGTTGTCGACGTTGTACTCGCGGATCGCCGCCAGCGCTTCCGCGCCGGAGCTCACAGCGTCCACCACGGCGACCAGATCGCTGAGCGACTCGGTGAGGATCTCGCGCGCCACCGAATTGTCGTCCACCACCAGCGCACGTAGCCGGTGCATCGCCTCGGGCACCATCGTGCGGCGATCCGCCGCCTTGCCGACCCCCATCCGCACCGTAAAAAAGAACGTGGTACCGACGCCTGGCTCGCTCTCGAGCCCGATCTCCCCGCCCATCATCTCCACCAGCGTCTTGCTGATGGTCAACCCCAGGCCGGTGCCACCGTGCTTGCGCGTGGTGGACATATCGGCCTGCGTGAACGGCTGGAACAGCTTGGCGCACTGCTCACGGGTCATGCCGGGGCCGGTGTCGCGCACCGTGAAGCGCAGCATGACCTCGTCGTCCCCGACGTGCTCCCGTAGCGATGCCTTGAGGTGGATCTCGCCGCGCTCGGTGAACTTGACGGCGTTATTGATGACGTTCGTGA
>CAIWCQ010000426.1 GCA_903911165.1 uncultured Actinomycetes bacterium
TACCCCTGGCGGTATCTGCAATTGGGCGGTCGCAATCAGGTCCTGAGGCCAACGTGCTTTTCCGCGCAGAGGTCGCCAACTGCGGCGAGGACGTCCGCGGCGCACAGTCGCTGAAGGTCATCGATGGTGACAGATCCCTCATCGGCACGGTTCTGCGCCGCCACCCGCGAGTCGCGCAGTCGCTCGGCGCGTTCGATGACGTTACGGGCGAAGCGGCCGTTCTGCAGAACATCGATGCCATGGGTGCCGTCCGGTGCGAGGAAGCGACGCAGTTCTCGGCAGGCTGCGCTGAAGGCATCGCGGGCATCGGCGTCGATCACGGTGGCACGGGGTTGGCCGTAGCGCACGGCGATCTCGACCAGTTCGTCGGGGCTGTAGGACTCGAACCGAAGTTTGCGGTTGAATCGGCCGGCCAGTCCCGGATTGACGCCGAGGAAGTCATCGACCTCCTTCTCATAACCCGCGCCGATGAAGCAGAAATCGAAGCGGTGAACCTCCAGGGCGATGAGGAGTTGGTTGACTGCCTCCATGCCGATCATGTCGGGCCTACCGTCGTGATGTCGCTCCACGAGGCTGTAGAACTCATCCATGAAAAGAATTCGACCCAGGGAACGATCGATGAGCTCATTGGTCTTTGGTGCCGACGTCCCAATGTGTTCGCCACAGAAATCTGAGCGCTTCACCTCGATGATCTCCGGATGGGCGACGATGCCCAATCCGACGTAGATCTTCCCGAGCGCCTCGGCAGTGGTGGTCTTGCCGGTGCCGGGCGGACCTACCAGCAGCATGTGGTTGGTCTGGTTGGTCACCGGTAACCCGTGTGCCAACCGCAGCGCCCGAACATCGAGCTGATCCTCGAGTTCGGCGACGGCGCGCTTGACTTCAGCCAGCCCGACCTGGTTGTCCAGCACCGCGCGCCCCTGGATCAGCAGTTCTGCGCGGCGCTCTGAGTTGCGCTCATCGGCCCGGGTTTCGCGGGAACGCTCGGTCGTGACATCCCATCGGTGCGTGCGCGTACCGATCGTCTCCTCGTCGGTGATGGCCAATTGCACTCGGGCATCGCCGAGGGCCTGCTTGGCCGCGTCGATCAGGACCCCGTCGAGGGTGGCCTTCGACAACCAGACCTGGGCCTGCTCCTCGTGCCCGAGTTGCCGGTGCACCATTCCTCGCAGGTAGGCCAGGTCCGCCGCGATGAGCGGGAACTCCAGCAGATCGGCGTCGACGACCCGGTCCGCCCAATCCAGTGCCACCCGGGCCTGACCCAGGTGAGCCGCCGCGTGAGCGGCCAGTGCGCTGCTGCCCGCGGCGACCGCCGCCATGGGCAGGGCGTGGGGCGGAAGTAGTCGTGCGGCCTCGGAGATGACGTCGGGCCAGCGCTGGGTGGCGAACATCAGGTAAGCGCTGATGTGCTGATGCCACTGGTAGTTTTCCCGGCCCTCCGGAAGTGCGGGACTCGCCAGGATCGCCGCCGCTCTCTCGAACTGCCCGTCGTCAATGAACGCGCTTACGAGCGCGATGTCTACGTGAGAGGCCTCGGTCACCGTGATCGACAGGTACGGACCGGCCTTGATGACGGCAGCGAGGCGGACGCCCAATCGGGTCGTCTCTCGGTGCAGTCGCGCGCCGTGGGTGTGTAGCGCTTCCAAGGTCCGCAGTTCGTCGTCGCCCGCCGCTACCCGGCCCAGCCAGGCGTCTGCCATTGCGGGGTCGGCGTCGGTCGCTTCCTGAAACAGCCGGCGCGCCCTGATCGCATCGGTCTCGAACACCGCCATAGCCTGATCGAAGTGTTTCCGGGCGGCCGCAGTCGCGCCGATTCCGCCCACCACTAGTCCGCAGTGACCGCGGCCAAATCGGCTGGCCGGCTACCCACGTATCGGTTCTCGGCGCGGAAGAACTCGACCTCGGCTTCGTGGCTGACCCCGGCCGCGGTGACCCTGATCACGCCCGGTGCCGTTTGCGCGATCTCCACGTCGGCGGCAATGCTTGCGGTATCCGGCGGGGAAACCACGATGACCGTAGTCGGTCGCGGCACAGCCTGGACGGTTCCGTCCACCACACTGACGGTGGTGCCACGGGCACCCCGCGGCTGATCAGTGATCGCCACGTTAGGCATACGCACGCTTTCCCAGCGCGACGCGTCAGCGGTGTGCACCGTGATCCGTTCCCCGGTTGCGGCTGTGCGCGCCACGATTCGCTTGGCAATCACATCGTCGGCGGCGATGTGGACCCGGCTGTGCCTGCCCGGATCGGTGAGCGGCAGCGACATCCGATCGCCGCCCGGTGACCTTCCGAGCAGCACACCCGATGATCCGATCCCGATGACCAGGCCGCGCTGAAGCCGCGCTCTACCGAGACCTCGGATCTTGGGAAGCGGAATGCACATGCTGGCCGCTACCGCCGCGGTCTGGCGCCCCGGGAGAGTCTGCAGCATCACACTCGGGGGTGCTGTTGCCGGCTGACTGGTGTGCACCGTGACCGTCGCCGTGACGCTGCCGTCGGGAACGATCGTGAGGTTCTGCGTGATCGCATCAGCGGGCAGGGACCACGCCTGGGCGAGTGCTTCGCTGCCGAGGTCTGCGGGTCGGTACGCATAGGTGCTTCGCCAGCCCGAGTCGCCGCGCACACCTCGCCAACGTCGATTAGCCGGTTCGAGACAGCTCCTGCCCAATCGCCGCTCCAACTCGATCATGTCGGTCACGCTGGCGACTTTGGTCCGAATTCCCTTGCATCGCAGGGCAGCGGCGATGCGCTGAGTGGCGGCCAGCGCCGCGGCACCCGCACTCTCGCGACACTTGAGGGCGTCGCCGTTAGCCAAGGCGCGAATCCGGATTATCAGCCACGTCTCGCGCCTGCCGGCATACGACGAGGCCCCGATCAGCGTGTCATATACCCGGGGGAAGTCACCGACGCCGCCGCGGCGAGATCCTGTAGAGACCACCGAAATGGATTCGATAATCAGCCCCAGGCTTTGCGTCATAAGACAGTAAAGCTCACCGACGTCGATACAGTTGGCTGTCGTCGTTGTTGTCGATCCGGCCAATACCGTTGGCTGGTAGGGCTTTCCGAGTAGTGCCAGAGCAGTGACAGTGACACCGTCCTGAAATCGGGCGCCGCCACTGGAACGATCGTTGGCGACTGTCACCGGTTCGGCGAACCGGATCGGCCGATTGCGGAGGGCGTACAGGGATGCCCACGACCACAGCGGTTGACGCCACCACGGCAGCACCAGCGCGGCCGCGGCAAGGGCAAGACCGGCCGCACCGCCGGCGTAGCCGGTCACGCTCCAGCCGAAGAGTCCGCACAGGAACACCCCGCTGATGACAGCGAGCCGAATGCCGTCGGTCATCGCGACCTCCTTGCCCGAGCAATGAGCGCGATCATCAGGGCCGCGCCCACCACGGCGGCGCTGAACGCCAGCGCAAAACCATGCGCACGGTCATCCGGTGGCGGTGGCACCGGCGCCGGCGTGAGCACGCGGGTCTGTGCACCCGGCGCCGCACGCTCACCGGCCGGGAAGCTGAACGTCAAAGCGGCGACCGCATCGACCACGCCGTAGCCCACCCGGTCGTCAACCCCCGAGGGTGGATTATGGGCCGTCCGCAGTATCCGGTTGATCACCTGGTGCGCCGAGAGTTCGGGATACTTGGCCCTCACCAAGGCGGCTACCCCACTGACGTATGCGGCTGAAAAACTGGTACCCCAGAAACCCACACTGGGTTCGCCTGGCCGCACCGGCGGATAGGCATTGACCGGTCCACCGTTCTGCGGCGAGAGGCCCACGATAGCCGTGCCGGGCGCCGCCACACCGACCCAAGGTCCCCTCAGACTCTTGTCAATCGGTGCCCCGGTGGTATCCACCGCGCCGACCGAGAGCACATAGTCGGAGAACCAGGACGGCGATGAGACGGTGCTGACTCCGGTCCAGTTCCGCGACCCGCCGGCGGCCATTGGGCCGGTGTTCTGCGCGCAGCCTTCTTCATTCTGGTTTCCGGCGGCGGCCACGATCACGGCATCCTTCACCGTGGCCGCGTACCAGACCGCGGCGCCGATCGCCCGCTGGTCGAGAGGATCGGCCGCCGAGACGCAGGCCGCCACGCTGACATTGATCACTTCGGCACCGGTGTTGGCGGCGTGCACCACCGCGCGCGCGAGGGTCGCAACCGTACCGGCCTTTCGATGCGCCCCTCCGTCGCCGGGATTGACCGGTTCGAACGCACGCGAGGACTGCCGGATGGAGATCAGCGTCGCGTGCGGGGCGACACCAGCCACACCGTCCGGCGGGATGGCGGGGGCAGCAGGCAGCGCCGGGCGCGGCGGGTTCGGCGGAAGCGGCGCAGGCATCCGAATAGCGCTCGGCGCGGCGGTGATCACCGAGGCGACGATGGTGCCGTGAGCATCGCAGTCGCTCAGACCATCACCGCCCATCACATAGTCGCCACCGGCGATGACGGGCAGCCGCGGTCCGGGAGTGACTCCGGTATCGATCAACGCGACCGTCACTCCGTTTCCGGTGGAGAACTGCCACGCCTTGCTGACGTTGAGCATCGCAAAACCCGGAGACGGCCGTGCTGCGTCCGCTGCGGACGTCAGCATCGTTGCAGCACACAGGTTGCTCTGCCGCATCGGCTGTTCCGGGCCGGGCGGGCCGTCAGTCGGCACCAGGGTTGGATCCACGACCGGGGGCGGCAGGGCCGATGCGCTCGGCACGACGGCCGTTGGCGCGGCCACCAACATCACCGCCGCGATGGCGACCGCGCGAGCTCCACCACCCGGCCTCATCGCATCCGAACCCAACCGAATAGTCCACCCACCCAGGCGGCAAGCGGAAGCGCGATGACGATAGCGGCCAACTCGAGCCATTCGGTAGCCATCCGAACCAGCGGCGTGAACCGGGTCACAGGAACCAACAGTGCGACGGCAAGGCCCGCGGTTGCGAATCCGATGAGGACGAGTGTTCCCCAGAGCAGCGCCGGCCCGGAATCGCTTGGCACGCTCAGCACGTAGCGGGCGACGCCGGCGCTGAAACCGGCCGCCGCGCCGCAGACCAGGGCAACCGCCTGACGGCGGTCTGCGAACACCTGGCCTCGGCTGAGGAATATGACGATGAACAGCGCGGCCAGCACCGCCGCTGCGGCGCTACGGGGCCGCCCCGGCATCAACGTCGCCCACACCGCGGGCGGCAGGACAATGGCCGCAGCCGCGCAGATTCCGGTGAGCACCGAATTTGCACGGATGGCAAGCGCGGCGACGACCGCACCCCGCGGCGTGGGATCCGGGTTATCGCGGTCGTTGACCGGCGCCACCGCATCGGCCGGCATGCCCTCGCCGCGGCGGAAGAGGTCCCGGCCGGTGATTGATCCGAAATGAGGCGGCCGGATCCGGGCCGTCAGTAAAGCCAAGGTCGGCGCAAGAGTGAGCAGCACCAGCAATCCGATCAAAACACCCATGCCCAGCCACTGGCTCGGAACCGGCCGCCACATCCGCACCGCCGAAACTAAAACCGCGACGGTGCACAGGGCCACCGCCGCAGCCGCGGCGGCGAGATGACATCGCGTCGCTGCGACGACAACGCATGTCAGGGTTGCCGCCGCCGTTGCGGCGATGAACGCATGGGCACTGCCCAGCGCCCCCGGCGCCGCCGATGCGACCGCGAATGCCACCAGCGGTACCGCCGGCCAGGCCAGTCCCGCGACCAGATCGCGTCGACCCGGCCACCAACGCCATATCGCGAAAGCGACTGAGAGCAGCAGGGCTCCGGAGGTGCCGGTGGCGATTGCGGGAGCAAGTCCGTCCCCGGTGCGGCGGACGCAACCGGCCAACAGCAGAATCACGCCCGCGGCCATTGCGGTCAGTGCGATCGCGGTGCGAGCCGCGGTCTGCGCGGTCACCGGTGGAAACAACCGGCTGCCGACCCGCGCCAGGCCCGTCGATAGCGACTCATAGTGCGGCTCGAACGAGTCACCCTGCTGCGCCGGGCTCAGCAGCAGGGTTGACCCGTCTTCGACACCGAGTTCATCGAGGGACCTGGTGATGTCCAGCCGTGTTCCGTTTGCTCGGTGTAACTCGTAGGCAACACCGGTGTCGAAGGCGGCGGCGCCGCGGCGCTTGAGGTCATCGTTGAGTAGTTCCACGATGTCGTCCAGGAAAACTTCGACGGGCACAGCTGCCGGATAGACCTGGGAAACGAGATGATCACCGCAGACGACCGCAACCGCACATCGAGCGGGAAAGCAGACCTTCGTCATGGGTGTGGCCTGTCCGCTTCCGGAACATACTTGTCGGCGATGGCGGCGGCGATCTCGTAGAGGCGGAGCCGGGAGTTCTTGTGCAGCTCGTTGTCGATATCGATGATGCCGCCCTTGGCCAGGTAGGAGTCATGCGGTAGATATTCGACCGTGGCGCCGGAACGGCTGAATTTCTCCGTCAGATAGCCGAGGGCATCCTTGTCGTGGTCGTCACGGATGTCGTTGAGAATCACCATGCTCCGAGAGACCAACTCGTGATGACCCATCGCCCGGAGCAGGTCGATCGCACGTGTCACCGGCAGCGAGGTGTCGGCGGTGAGACCTGAAACGAACACCAGGGTGTCGCAGGCGGCCAGAACCGTTTTGGTCACGGGGTGCTCAAGATCATCGGAGACATCGACCAGAATCACGGTGTGGGTGCGCCGCAGTCTCGACAGCACTCCGGTGAACATGGCGGGCACCAGGGGACGAGGCTGATCGGAGGCGCGGTCGCCGCAGAGGACATCAAGGCCGACGCCGTTCTGCCCCAGATGCTCTCGGATGTCGGCGTAACCCTGGACATCGGCGTCGTTGAGCACCGCTGCGTAATCCCCCGGCGGAGCTTCGTCTATCCGGCCGGCGAGCGTCCCAAACCCCGGAACCGCATCGATGGCCACAACGTTCTCCGGACGACACTGACGAAAGACACTGCCGATACATGCCGTCAGGGTGGTCTTACCGACGCCACCCTTGCCCGATACGAAGGCGATCACGTACTGCTTGCGGATGTGCCGCCGGATTCGTTCGCGCAATTCACGCCGGTGGCGTTCGGCCGGCGACTCGCCGGGATTGACTCTCTTGGCGGTGAGGCCGTAGACGAGCTTCCGCCAGCCTGATCCCGGTGGAATCTTGGGTGGTGTCACAAGGTCGGAGATACGCAAGCTGCCCGATACCGAGTCGGATGCGCCCGTTTCGGGGGCCTGTGCGTTCCAAAGATCGGTCATCTAGATCGCCTTTCGGTGAGAGTGCCAGGCGTCTCGGGCCGGCAGTCGACGCATCATCCGTTGCACCGCGGCGGTGATGACCGTGTCCGATCCGGGACTGAGGATCATCCAGGTACGGTCGCCACCGTCAACCCGCTCCGATACCAGCCGGCCCACTGGTGTGTCGATGAGCGTCACTGCGCCGGATTCGATGGCGGGAGTCGGTCCTGTCGCAGCGGATTGCAGCGCGACAATCCAGGCTTGTGCCGACCTCCCGGTATCGGCGGCCAACGCCAAAACGGCGATTTGGTCGTTGTCGAAATGACGGTTGTGGAGAAACCTCCGCAGACTCTCCCCATCGCTGACGTTCGCGAGCAGATCCGCGGTGCCAAGCGTCACAGGCCGAAATGCTGCCGGTCGCATTGCGCCACAGGATCGTTGGATCTGTGCGCTGATCAACGTCGCAGCGGACTCCTCGGTAGTCGCAACTCCTACACCGCTGAGTCTGACCATGCTCCCCCTGCGTTCCAGGGTGACCCACCACTGCGCGAAACGGGCCAGCATCACCCGTTCCGGAAGCCCTTGCGGGGTCGGCACCCGAACGTCGAGTAGCAGGGCTACATCACGGCGCGAGAGGACAGTGAGCCATTCCAGGAGTATGTCGTCGATACCTCCGTGGTCGTTGATGACACCGGCAGAGCGCAGTTCCTCGGCGACCGGGTGGCGGAGCGCAAGCTGCTCGGTCTCGACACTGGGCAGATACGGACGCAATCCGAGTTCGGGCGCGAGCACTTCGGTCCGGGACAGCACCTGCAGTACCCAGAGGCCGTCGGTCGTGGTCGTTAACACTGTCTCCCCCAATCCAGTTCCCCCGCCGGTGGGACTCCCCGTGCCGAGAGTCCCACCGGCTGAAGTTGATTTCGGCTAGAAGAGACTGCCCATCATGACGTCGGTCTGGTGTGCGCTGTCATTGACGGCGCTGATCGTCTGACCGTGATGGTTCATCGTCTCGATGAGTCCCTGCAAACCTTGGAGCATCTGCACCTGGGCTTCGTGAAATGACGTCGCCGCAGTGCCCTGGAAGAAATCGGCTATCGCGTTGGTGCGTCGCTGGACATCGTCGTGGATCTCCAACAGTTGCGTAGAACGGGCACCGACGTCGGAGGCGAAGTCAGCAACCCCGCCGTGGTGGTACGTGATGTGATCCGACATGAAAAGAGTCCTCTCCTGGGTTGGTTGGGTTGGGAAATCAGGCCCTGGCGGCGAAGGCGGTCAGGCTGCTGGCGGAATCCCCCTCGTGGCTTTCGATCATCGAAGCCGCCTGACTCAAACCATGCGCGAGGCGAGTGCCACCGGTGATGGTCTGCTGCAGTTCGAGATTGATCTGTCCAGCGGTGTTGACCGAGGCCAACTGGGCCTGTCCGCCCCAGACCGCCGAGCCGATTCCCTCATGGTTGCTCAGGTAGCCGTTGGCGATGGATGCCGCCTGCTGGAGTGCGGATTCGATGGCCTGCTGGGTGGTGCGGAGCACCTCCGGCGTGACGATAAGGGTCATGCGTTCTCCTTCTACTTTTCGGATGCTCAACCCCGGCGCGGGGAAAGTGCGTTCGAGTATCTGGCGTCATCCGCGGGCTGTCACTTCACCTCCTCTCCTGCCCTACCGACCACTAGGCTGCGCTGGTGCGATTCGCGTTCAAGACCTCACCGCAGAACACCACCTGGGCCGACATGCTCGCGGTGTGGCGGGCCGCCGACGACATCGAGGTCTACGAGTCCGGCTGGAACTTCGACCACTTCTATCCGATATTCGACGACCCACTGGGCCCGTGCCTGGAGGGCTGGACGACGCTGAGCGCACTGGCGCAAGCCACCACGCGACTTCGACTGGGCACCATGGTGACCGGGATTCACCATCGGCACCCGGCGGTGCTGGCAAATATGGCGGCCGCGGTGGACATCATCTCCGGTGGCCGGCTCGAACTCGGTGTCGGGGCGGGCTGGAACGAGGAGGAGTCCGGCGCCTACGGTATCGAATTAGGCTCTGTGACAGAGAGATTCGATCGCTTCGACGAAGCGTGCCAGGTGCTGATCGGGCTGCTGAGTCAGGAGACTACCGACTTCGACGGCCGGTTCTACCAACTCAGGTCAGCCCGCAACGAACCGAAGGGACCGCAACGTCCGCACCCGCCGATCTGTATCGGTGGCGGTGGCGAGAAGCGAACGTTGCGGATCACCGCCAAGTACGCTCAGCACTGGAATTTTCCGGGTGGGACGCCGAAGGACTTCGCCCGTAAGCGCGATGTGCTCGCCGCGCACTGCGTTGCCGTCGGACGCGATCCGAAAGAGATCATGATGTCGGCACAGATCCGGCTGACCCCGGATCTCAACTACCGGGCCATCATCGCCGATGCGATCGCCTACGGCGCCGAGGGCATGGACCTGGCCGTGATCTACCTACCGGCGCCCTACGATCCGGCGGTCGTCGAGGCGCTGGCCGAGACGATTCGCGACTCGGGACTGTGGGTCAGAAGCCAAACCGCATGAGGTCGTCGGCGGTGACGAGCCTTTCATGTCTGGCCGGGAACTCTCGGTTCTTCATCGGATAGCGAAACAATGACCAGGCGATACGCCCGACCCGCGAGCGGGTAATCGGCACGAGGTACACGGAGTTTCTCCTGTGGTCGACATCATCGGCAACCGGGGACTGCGGTACCCGCAGCGCCCACCCCAGCTATTAGAGCCGGGGGGTGCGGTAATTGTCAGGAGGCGCGCCGACGCAGGTCAGCTGTTTCTACTGTTACAGAAGTTACTAGCGTTGCGGAGCCGCAGTCGGCAGAATGGGCGCTGGCAAAGCTGTGGTGCCCATCAGAAAGCGGTCCACCCCGGCAGCGGCCGCGCGGCCCTCGGCGATGGCCCAAACGATGAGCGACTGCCCGCGTCCCATGTCTCCGGCCACGAAGACACCGGAGACCGACGTCTCGAAATCGGCGTTGCGGGCGACGCTGCCCCGGTCGGTCAGCTCGACATCGAGCTCGGTCAGCAGCCCCGGACGTTCCGGGCCGACGAACCCCATTGCCAGCAGAACCAGATCCGCCTCGAGCTCGAAGTCGGAGCCCTCGACTTTCGCGAAAACGCCGTCAGACATCGCGACCTCATGTGCACGCAAGCCGGTGACGCGACCGTCACCGCCCATGAACCGTTCGGTGTTGACCGCGAAGACCCGTTCGCCGCCTTCTTCGTGCGCCGAGGACACCCGGTACACCAGTGGGTAGGTAGGCCACGGAGTGGAATCGGCTCGCTCCTCGGGCGGTCGCGGCATGATCTCGAACTGGTGCACGCTGGCCGCGCCCTGGCGGTGCGCCGTGCCCAGACAGTCCGCGCCGGTGTCTCCGCCGCCGATGATGACAACGCGCTTTCCCTTAGCGGTGATGGGAGGCTGGCCGTCGGCGTCGAGCACTGGGTCGCCGTGGGTGGCCTTGTTGGCCCACGGCAGGTATTCCATGGCCTGGTGGATGCCGCCGAGATCCCGGCCTGGGATGGGCAGATCGCGCCAGTCGGTCGCGCCGCCGGCCAGCACGACCGCGTCGAACCGTTCCCGCAACTGAGCACCGGTGATGTCGACGCCAATATTGACGCCGGCCTCGAACCTCGTGCCCTCGGCCCGCATCTGCTCCAGGCGCCGGTCGATATGACGCTTCTCCATCTTGAATTCAGGGATGCCGTAACGAAGTAATCCGCCAATCCGGTCGGCTCGCTCGTAGACGGTGACGTCGTGGCCGGCGCGGGTCAACTGCTGGGCGACAGCCAGACCGGCCGGGCCGGAGCCGACGACGGCGACGGTTTTGCCGGTCAGCAGATGTGCCCGCTTGGGCACCACCCAACCCTCGTCGAAGGCGTTGTCGATGATCTCGACCTCGACCTGCTTGATGGTCACCGGGTCGGCGTTGATTCCCAGCACGCAGGAGGCCTCGCATGGGGCGGGGCAAAGCCTGCCGGTGAACTCCGGGAAGTTGTTGGTCGCATGTAGTCGTTCGATCGCTTCCTGCCAGCGGTCCCGGTGCACGAGGTCATTCCACTCGGGAATGAGGTTGCCCAGTGGACA
>CAIWCQ010000427.1 GCA_903911165.1 uncultured Actinomycetes bacterium
CCTGCGCGCCGATGGTTCCCCGCACGTGGTGGCAGTCGGGTTCACCTTCGACCCGGTTACCCACATCGCAAGGGTGATCACCAGCGATGGTTCGCAAAAAGCGATCAACGCCGAACGCAGCAGCGTCGGCGTGCTGTCCCAGGTGGACGGCGCGCGCTGGCTCTCCCTGGAGGGCATTGCCGGGGTGAACCGCGATCCCGAGGCGGTCCGCGACGCCGAGTTGCGCTACGCCCAGCGTTACCGGACGCCCAAACCCAACCCGAAGCGGGTAGTGATCGAGGTTCTCATCAAGCGAGTGCTCGGATCGTCGACCCTGCTCGACCGTGTCGAGCACTGACTCGCCGCCGCCTGACTCGCCGCCGCCTGACTTACAGCGGGACCACCGTCAGATCATGTGGTCGGTTGTTGACCGACAGCGCACCCTCGGCCGTAACGATCACGATGTCTTCGATGCGCGCGCCCCATTGCCCGGGAAGATAGATCCCCGGTTCGACGCTAAACGCCATCCCCTCGGCTAGCGGCAAGTCGTTGCCCGCGACGATATAGGGCTCCTCGTGCACCGACAGCCCGATTCCATGGCCGGTGCGGTGAACGAAGTACTCCGCGAGTCCGGCCTCGGCCAGCACATCGCGAGCGGCCGCGTCGACCTGCTCGGCCGTCACTCCGGGACGCACCGACGCCACCGCGGCGGCCTGGGCGCGTTGCAGGACCGCATACTTCGCGGCGATTTCGGCTGACGGTTCGCCGAGGCTGTAGGTGCGGGTGGAATCGGAGTTGTAACCGGGTTCGACCGGTCCTCCGATGTCGACGACAACGATGTCACCGGGCTGTAGCACCCGGTCGGAACACTCGTGGTGCGGGTCGGCACCGTGCGGGCCGGATCCGACAATCACGAATGCCGCTTCCGAATGCCCCTCGGCGACAATGGCTTCGGTGATGTCGGCAGCGACCTGCGCCTCGGTGCGACCCGGCACGAGGAATTGTGGCACCCGGGCGTGAACGCGGTCGATAGCGGCACCAGCGGTGCGCAGCGCGTCGATCTCAGCGGGGTCCTTGACCATCCGCAAACTCGCCAGCACCCCGGTGGCGAGCACCGGAACAACGCCCAACACATCGGCCAATGGCAAAAGGTGCAATGCTGGCATCGAGTCGGTCACCGCAGTCGCCACCGGACCTGTGCCCAGGGCATCCGCCACCAACCGGTAGGGGTTCTCGCCGTCGATCCAGTCGCGCACCGTCAATCCGAGATCGACTACAGCTGACTCCCGCAGCGCCGCTAACTCCATCCGCGGCAGCACAACCGTCGCAGTCCCCGTCGTTTTTCCCGGGTCGCTACGCTCCTGCCCTCCGATCGTTTTTCCCAGGTCGCTACGCTCCTGCCCTCCGGCAGCCGGAATCACCAGGGCCGTGAGTCGTTCGAAGGTCTGCGCCCGCAATCCGATCAGGTACCGCAGGTCGTAGCCCGGCGTAATGATCAAACCCGCCAGCCCGGCCGCGGTTGCCCCGGCGGCGGCGGCGGAGATTCGGCGGGCGTAGACGTCGCTGTTAAAGCGTCCGCTCATAACGGTAAGGCTAGCGTGGCTGTCATGTCGCCCCCGGTGTTGCTGCTCGACGGCGCCAGCATGTGGTTCCGCTCCTACTTCGGGGTGCCATCGTCGATCACCGGCCCTGACGGTCGGCCGATCAACGCGGTACGCGGATTTCTCGACAGCGTCGCCACGCTGATCAGCCAACACCGGCCCTCCCGCCTGGTGGTGTGCCTCGACCTGGACTGGCGCCCGCAGTTCCGGGTCGACCTGATCCCGTCATACAAAGCGCACCGGGTAGCTGAGGAAGGCAGTCCACTCGATGGGGCAGGCAATGAGAACGTCGAGGAGATCCCCGACGATCTCAGTCCCCAGGTGGACATGATCCTGGAAATGCTCGGGGCGTACGGAATCGCCACCGCAGGCGCCGAGGGGTTCGAGGCCGACGACGTCCTCGGCACGCTGGCTGCCATCGAACGCCGCGACCCGGTCGTGGTGGTCAGTGGTGACCGGGACCTCCTTCAACTCGTCGGCGATGATCCCGTCGAGATCCGGGTGCTCTACATCGGCCAGGGATTGAAGAAGGCGACGCTGTTCGGGCCTACCGAGGTCGCCAACCGCTATGGGGTTCCCGTCGATCGCGCCGGCGATGCGTATGCGGAACTGGCACTCCTGCGAGGCGACCCGTCCGACGGTCTGCCCGGCG
>CAIWCQ010000428.1 GCA_903911165.1 uncultured Actinomycetes bacterium
ACCTGAACAACCGTCGCTACATCACCAGCGGTGAGCTCGCAACGAACATGTCCGGGCGACAGCGCCGCGACCAATCGAACAGGTTCGAAAGCTCGGAATGCTGGGTCGAGTGATGCGAGTGGGATCTCTACCCATGTTGCATCGGTGGTGCCTGCGCCAACTTCCGAGGCGAGCACGAACATTGAGGGACCGTCGACGACCAACTCGCTCAGACCGTTCTGTCCGCCCGTGACGTAAACGGTGCCCGCCTCGTCGTCCACACCGATCACCACCCGCTCCGACGAGCCAGCGAGCCACAACTCGAACTGGTCGGCCGTCAAGGTCGGTGCCACCGTTGCCTGATACACGGCCACCGCGCCAATCGTCACCACGATCCACACCGCCGCGACCACACGCACCCAACGCCGCTGCAGGAATCGCACGAACGCGGACGGCCGACCTTGATCGAGAAAGCCACTCACAACCCCACCTCAACAGCGCGCGCCGGGATCACGCCCACTGCAAGCACCTGTGACAGCACCACGGAACCAACGCAGGGACAGGCCCCTTTTCGTACATGTGCTATCCGCACTCGAGGAATCCGATCACCCCGACTGGCCTGCAGGTCACGCGCCCGCCACTTCGTTGCACGATGAAGTCGAACTCGTAGATGTTGCGAGACTTGTCGATCAGCGTGACGAGGCTGAACGGCCCTTGCGACTGGATTGCTCGGTAACCGTCGCCGTCAACGACCGTTCCGTCGACCACATACACGACGTAGAGGCTGTTCACCAGGTCGAGAAACACCACCGACGCACCAGCCTGGAACTCGGATGCGCATCCCTCGAACACCGACGACGCCTCGACAACGAGCTCGACACAATCCTCTGAGGAAGTCCGAAGTTCGGCCACCACCGCGAGCGAGACGCCCGTCTGATTGGCCGGTTCACTCGAACCGCAGGCCGCAGTTGCGAGCAGGAGTGACGCAGCGGCCAGCGTTGACTTACACCATCGGCTCATTGGGGGCCCACCCACGAACCCCACGTCACCCCTTCTGGGCCCGTGAAGGCTCCCATTCCCGCAGTGAAGGTCACCGACGGCGACGCATCCGGCGTCGTGAATGATGGGAGTTGTTCGCCGTACACCGATCCCGACGCGGGGAGAAAGACTCCGCCAAATGACGACGACGAACTGACTAGGGGTGATCCCCATGGGAGAGCCCCCTCGTCGGCTCCCGTCGGGTCCTCACCATTGCGCCAACGTGTCGTGGAAAGGCCGAAGGATGAGTCGTTCTGCTCGAGAATCAGATAGCCCGTCACATGGGCATCAACGGACTTCCCCGCAAGTATGTCCGGCCCAGTATCTGGGTCGAAGGCGTTCAGAACATGGGTTTGGACGGAAAGCGTCGCCTCTACGTACATGATCGTGCGTTTCGTCGATGAGGTGGCGACGAGATGATATGGCGCACCGTCCGACACAAACGACGCGAGTTGCTCGAGGCCGGAGCTGATATCACGGGTACCGAGCTGCCTTTGGGAACCGATGAAGGAAAAAGTGTAAGACGTGTACGTTGAACCCACTCGGCCGGAAACCCGCTCGGGGGACGCGAGCGTTGCCCATGCGCCAGAGCGGTAACCGCTCCACACCTCGTCGTAACTAAGATCGGCTGACATCCCTCGGTTCAAGTTGAGAATCGGTACCGACGACGCCGAGCCGGCACAAAGTGACCCACCGGCGGTAGGTCCACGGCTAGTGCTCCTCGCGCGCTCACGCAGCTGTGCATTTGTGTCGGGGTCCAGCCCTGTGGGGTCGGAGAGGGTGGTGGGGTTGCCTGTGGCGTATTGGTATGGGTCGCCGGTGGTGGCGACGAGGGGGTCGATGGTGATGAAGGTGCCGGTGGTGGGGTCGTAGTCGCGGTGGTCGAGGTGGGTGAGCCCGGAGGGGTCCTCGTGCTTGCCCAAGAACCCTGTCGTGACGACCGGTGACGCGGGTGACGGTCCGCGTGCCGCCCCATACGGCCGGTACCAGCGTGTCGTGGCGGCGCCGGTGGTGATGGTGGTCGTGATCGATCCTTGCCGGTCACCGAGTAGCCACGACACGGCTGTCCCGCCAGCGGTGGTGGTGGTGCGTGATGCGATGGTGACGCCGGCGTACGGGTAGGTGCGACGGACCTGTGACCACACCCCGGATGTTCGTGTCGCTTCGATCCCCCCAAGGTAATAGACCTCCGCCCCACCCTGGGTGCGTGCTGCGACCCGGGTGCCGTCGGCGAGATACGAATAGCCGACCGACACCCCACCAGTCGTGGTGGTGGTGAGTCGGCCGAGCGGATCGAACCCCAACACGCTCGGCCCGATACCCGTCGCTGGGGTGAGGGTCGGGGTGATCGAGGTGATGTACACGCCGACCGCGAACAGCTCCACATCCACCACCTGCGATGTCACCACCCGCACCCGACCCCCAGCCAACGCGGACGTGACGGCGATCGCGGTCCGTTCCCCAGGGGCAGGGTTCAACGACGACACCCCCGGGGCCGTGGTCCCGTCGGCGACCACCGCCACGTTCGCAGTCGTCGCGGTCCGGTTCGACACCACCGCCAACAACGCCACC